>JAYTNA010000113.1:0-14323 GCA_043748865.1 Saprospiraceae bacterium | reverse complement strand
CTTTATAACCGACAGTCGGAGCCGGTTCGGAAACCGGTTTCGGATGCGGCACGCCGAATGCACCACCTAAAGCCGCATAAAAATCGAAACCATCTAATTGAAAAAACGCGCCGTTGTGGTGAAAATCATCGCCGATAAACCAATTTGTAACCGGTGCTTGCGGACTTACAGCTTTCAATGCCGGATGATTACTCGCTGCCGCCATCGTGGAATAAAAACCGGGATAAGAAATGCCGAACACGCCGACATTGCCATTGTTATTCGAAATGTTTTTAATCAACCAATCAATCGTATCATAAGCATCGCTTGCTTCGTCAATTTCCTTACCTTTTTTATCCGCATTAAACGGACGCACGTCTTTAAAGGCACCTTCACTCATCCATCTGCCCCGCACATCTTGCGTCACCACGATATAACCTTCTTTGCAATAATTTTTTCGAAAAGTATTCCAAACCTGCGGAAATTTGTCTTCACCATAAGGCGCACACGAATACGGCGTTCTTGTCAACAAAATCGGATGTTTTTCGTTAGCGTCGGACGGTATATAAATAGAAGTAAATAATTTTACGCCATCGCGCATGGGGATATACACTTCTTTTTTAGTGTAATTGTTTCTAATCCAAAGTGAATCTGCGTTTTGTGCCGGTACACTTAAAAATCGGTAAATAAATAAAAAGACGAGTATTTGTTTCATAAAAATTTTGTTTGGTTGAAAAATATTTTTTCGTTGACCGTTTATTTCTCAAACGGTATCTTACTCACCACTGCCGGCAATTTTTCCCCCATGCCGAAACCGATAAAAATTTCCAGTACGCTCTTATAAATCCAACACCTTGCAGATAGCTTCTTTAATTTCATTGAGTATAGTGTTATCAATGAAACCAAGTTTTTTTATGAATCTTTCTTGTGAAAGCGAGCGGATTTGAAAGCAATCGGCAGAAGAAGTTTTACTTAATCCGGTAGAAACATTGGATTCTATTTTTACCATCCAAGGTGCAATTGCGTAAGATTCTTTCCAATCTGTAATTGGTATAATTATTTTAAGCGGTAGTCTGCCAAGGCTATCATCATTTACAATAATAGCAGGTCGTTTCTTCTGAATTTCTGCATCTTTAGTTGGATCAAGGTCAATTAACCAAATTTCACTTTACTTCATAAAAATTTTCAAAATCTAATGAAGTAAAAATCGTTAATTCTTTGTCATTTACATAATCATTGTAAAGTTCATCCGCAGCTTTTTTCATTTCCCGTTTTATTTCTTCTTTTTTTATAGCTTTTAGGGTTTCTTCTGCAACATAAAACTTTTTTGAGAGTGGAAGCCGCTGAATCTCTCGTAGAATATCTATCGTTTGCATATTTTTATTTTTTTGAGAGAAGAACTTTTAATTAAGTTCTCCTACAAAATTAAACTAAATTTTCAATATTCTTAAATTTTTAGAAGTTGTTCTTTATTTATTTCTCGAAGGGCATCTTACTCACCATCGCCGGCAATTTTTTACCGACGCCGAAACCGATAAAAATTTCTGTTCCGATTTTATCGAAAGGTTTATCAATATAACCCATACCAATCGGAATATCGAGTGTAGGAGAGGAGGTGCCGGAAGTTACAATACCGATTTTATTATCCTGTGCATCAAAAATTTCGTAATCATGGCGCGGTACACGCCGATCGTTGAGTTTGAAGCCAACTAAACGGCGCGTAATACCGTTTTCTTTTACTTTTCTAAGAACATCAACGCCGACAAAATCGCCTTTCGCAAATTTTGTTATCCAACTTAATCCTGCTTCGAGTGGATTTGTTGTGTCGTTGATGTCATTGCCGTACAAACAAAAACCCATTTCTAAACGCAAAGTATCGCGCGCACCCAAACCAATGGGTTGAATACCGGTTGCTTTTTCATCAAGAAACAAAGCCTCCCACATTGCTTTAGTTTTATCGGCAGCAACATATAATTCAAATCCGCCGGCACCGGTATAACCGGTATTTGAAATCAAAACATTTTCTATACCCGCTACTGTTCCTTTTTTGAAATGATAATAAGGTATCGCCGATAAATCCACATCGGTCATTGTTTGCAAAAGTTTTTGCGCATTCGGACCTTGTACCGCCAATAAACCGGTTTGTTCGCTAATGTTAATTATTCGAAAGTCGGTTAGTCGGTTAGTCGGTTGGTCAATTAGTCCTTTTGTTTCTTTTTTCCATTGTCCATCGTCCATTGTCCATTGTCCAATATGACTAAAATCTTTTTCAATATTTGAGGCATTCACCACCAACATAAATGCTTGTTCGCCTGCGCTGCAATAATCATCGGGCAGGCGATACACTAATAAATCATCAACGATACCGCCATTTTCATTCGGAAAGCAAGAATACTGTGCTTGACCAATTTCCAATTTCGATGCATCGTTTGATGTAACGTGTTGCACAAAATTTAAAGCATTTTTTCCGCGCACTATAAATTCACCCATGTGACTCACATCGAACACGCCGACGTTTGTGCGCACGCAGTTGTGTTCTTCTTTGATGCCGGTGTATGAAATCGGCATATTATAACCGGCAAACTCTGCCATTTTTGCGCCAAGTGCGATGTGTTTTTGTGTAAGCGGAGTATTTATCACAATTGAAAATTGAAAATTGAAAGTTGAAAATGAAAACGATTTTAGAATCTTAATTGAATAAGTTGCGAAAATACGACAAGGCTATTACCGTTTATATTTTCTAGCTTATATTTTTTTATTCTCTTTAGTTTAAAAACAATAAGTTTTTTATAAAAAAAAATAAAACTTTTTGCGTTTAAATTATTACCATAATTATTTCCGTTTTACTTTTGTGTGTTTTACAATAAAATTTAAAACCAAACGACTAAACAAGTATCCATATACAAATAAATTGTCTGATGCATCACCCGATACCTTATTTATTTTCACGAAAAACCGGTTTTATAATTGCCTTTGTTTTATTATTAAACAGCGTCTATGCCCAAGATGCAACAAAAATGACACTCGACGAAGCGATTAAATACGCTTTGGAAAATTCCAACGGTATTAAAAGTACAAAACTCGGGATCAAAAAAGTTGATTTACAGATTGAAGAAAACAAAGCATCCGCTTTGCCGCAAGTAACAGCTTCTGCCGGTTTTAATTATTACTTTCTTACGCCGCAATCTCTTTTGCCCGATTTTATAACGCCGGCAGTTTATGGTGTTCTTACAAAAGAAGGTGTGAGCGGTAACGGCGGGAAAATTTCATTCCCTAACTTGCCAACTACTTACAGTAAATTATCTTTTGTTTTACCTTATAGTTTAAATGCGGGATTAGATGTTAAGCAACTTGTTTACAGCGGTACTTACAATGAAGCAATGCGCGCGTTAAAACTCGGAAAACAATATGCCCAAGTACAAGTGGGCAGCAAAGAAGTTGCAACACGCAACCAAGTAATTGATGCTTATGTGCCGGCGTTACTTATTTCTGAAAATGTAAAAACACTTGATAAAAACATTGCCAACTTAAATAAATTAACTAAAGAAACACAAGCCACCTACAAAGCCGGTTTCGCGGAACAATTAGACGTTGATCGTTTAACATTATCGCTTTCAAATTTGCAGACATTAAAAGCCAACCTCGAACAACAAAAAGATTTGGTTATTAATGCCTTGAAACTAACTATTGGCTTTCCGATGGAAAAAAATATTGAACCTTCGGATAATATACAAACACTTTTGCAAATTCCTGCCGACGGCGATTTGGTAGGACCCGTTGATTTCATTAAACGTGCGGAATACACGGAAACTTTAAATGGCGAAGAGATTTCCAAACTTCAAATTGATTTGGCAAAAGCGGCTTATAAACCAACTGTTGCTGCATTTGCAAGTTTCGGCAATACGCTTAACTCTGCCGATTTTAAAAATTGGAATTATTTACCCACCGGCTTAATCGGAATATCAGCGAATATTACACTCTGGGACTGGCACGCAACGCGCTCGCGCATCAATCAAGCGGAAATTGCGCTGCAACAACTGCAATATTCTAAAAATGATTTGGAACGTGCGATTACACTTCAAGTAACAAATGCACGAATTGCCTATCGCAATACGCAACGCAATGTGGACAACCAACAAAAAAATGTTACGCTTGCTGAAAGAATTTATGCCACGACACAAATCAAATATAAAAACGGAGTTGGTTCAAGTTTTGAAATGTCGAGTGCGGAATCGCAACTTTACATGGCGCAACAAAATCTTGTTCAAGCGCAATATGATTTAATGGTGGCGTATCGCAGTATTTTAAAAGCAGTAGGCAAATAATTAATAATTAAAAAAACTCTTTAAGCTATGTGCCTATTTGGTTTAAAAATTCAAAATTATTTTTCAAATTTTAAAAAAATAATTTTGAAAAATAATTTTGAAAAAACAATTCGATAATCACCGATAACCTAACAATAATAATTTTTCTTCTAATGAAAAAAATAATTTCCGCTCGTTTCTTGTTCCTTTTTCATTGTTCCTTTTTCATTGTTTTATTCTCGGCTTGTAAAAAAGCAGATACAACGAGTGACCCGAAAACACAATTAGCAGCATTGAAAAAGCAACGCACTACACTCGATACTCAAATTTCTGATTTAGAAAAAAAAGTGAACGGCGGTGTTAAAAAAGAAAAAACAAATTACGTAAGTGTCACGCCGCTTGTCGCTACTAATTTCACACACACGATTGATTTGCAAGGTGCTGTCGTTGCAGATGACGAAGTGTATGTGAATGCAAAAGTGCCGGGTGCTTTAAAGCGCGTGAGTATAAATGTGGGCGACCATGTAACTGCAGGACAAGTAGTTGCCGAAATTGATGACGATGTTTTGTCGCAATCTATGGAAGAAATAAAAAAACGTTATGAATTAGCCTCAGATTTATTTCAAAAACAAGATGCACTTTGGAAACAAAATATTGGCTCGGAAGTACAATATCTTTCGGCAAAAAATAATAAAGAATCGCTTGAAAAATCAATGGAAACATTGAACAAACAACGCGAAATGTATCAAATAAAAGCCCCAATTTCGGGTGTTGTAGATGAAGTGCCGATGAAAATAGGTATGACTGCTTCTCCGGGAATGCCATTGGCGAAAATCGTTAATTTTTCAAAACTTAAAGTGCGCGTTGACGCACCTGAAACTTACGCCGGCAAATTGCGTCAAGGGAACAGCGTAGTGGTAAGTTTTCCGGATTTGAAAAAAGATATTCCGAGCAAGATTAGTTATGTCGGAGGTTCCGTCAATCCTTTGAACCGAACATTTAAAGTAGAAATTCCGATGCGGGGCAACGAAGCAGGACTTTTACCGAATATGGCAACGCTTGTGCGTATCGTTGATTACTCGGTGCCGAATGCGTTGGTAATTCCGATTAATTTAATTCAACGCGATTTATCCAATGCCGATTATGTTGTTGTTGCAGATGAAACCAATCACGCTAAAAAATTATTCATTAAAACCGGACAAAGTTACGGCGACGGTATTGTCGTTTTAAGCGGTTTATCCGCCGGCGTGAAACTCATAACTACCGGTTTTCAAGATTTGAATGACGGCGATGCGCTGCAAATTAATTAAGAATCGTTATCGGTTATCCGTTATCCGTTATGTCTAAGCCTGAAATAGCTTGACGTAACGAACAACCGATAACGAACAACCGATAACGAATAATCGATAATGAATAACGAATCATGAATAAAATACAAGAATTTAAACCCTCAAGTTGGGCAGTGAATAATAAAACAGCCGTTTATTTATTATCGCTTTTTATATTGCTTGCCGGCGGTATAGCCTATAATAACATGGCGAAAGAGGCATATCCGCAAGTTATTTTTCCGCAAATTATGATAACTTGTGTTTATCCGGGCACATCACCGGAGAACATGGAGTCGCTGATTGCAAAAGAAATTGAAAAACAATGCAAAGGTATTTCCGGCGTGAAAAAAATCACGAGCAATTCTGTTGAAAATTTTTCGACAACAATGGTCGAATTTAATACAACAGAAGACGTTCAAGCCGCTAAGTTGCGCGTAAAAGATGCGGTGGACAAAGCGAAATTGCCCTCCGATTTGAAAGACAAACCCAATGTAACTGATATAGATGTATCACAACAACCGGTGTTGAATGTCCACCTTTCAGGCAATTTAAGTTTAGACAGGATAAAAAAATATGCTGATGTTTTGAAAGATCGCATAGAAGGTTTGAAAGAAATTACGCGGGTGGATATTATTGGCGCACCGAAACGCGAGATTCAAGTGAATATTGATATGAATAAAATGGCAGCGAACAATATCACACTTACGGATATTGAACGCGCCATTGCCGGTGAAAATTTAACTTTTTCCGGCGGTACGGTTGAAATGGGAAATGTACAAAGAAATTTCACGGTTGCCGGCGAATTTAAAAATCCTAAAGTCATTAATGATATTGTTATTCGCGGTGGTACGGGCGCAATTGTAAAAGTGAGCGACATCGGAGAAGTCCGCGACACTTATGCCGACGCAGCAAGTTATGCGCGTTTAGAAAAGAAAAATGTTATCACACTTAACGTTATAAAACGCTCCGGCGAAAATTTAATTAAAGCTACCGATGAAATAAAAGATATTGCCCAAGAACTCAAAGAAACACAATTTCCGAAAGAATTAGATATAGTATTTACCGGCGAATTGGCGCAACGCACACGCACGCAACTGCATGACTTAATCAACACGATTATTATTGGTTTCATACTCGTTACCATTATTTTATTGTTTTTTATGGGTACGACCAACGCGCTTTTTGTCGCGATGTCGGTACCGATTTCAATGGCTATTGCGCTTTTGGTTGAACCGACGGTGTTCACGGGACTTTTAGGTTATAAATTTTTCTCTTTAAATTTCATGGTACTGTTTTCTTTTCTGTTAGCACTCGGCATTGTCGTTGATGATGCGATTGTGGTGATAGAAAATACGCACCGTATTTTTAATAACGGTAAAGTGCCGATAAGAACAGCAGCGAAATTAGCAGCCGGCGAAGTTTTTTTACCGGTACTTTCCGGTACTTTAACCACACTCGCGCCGTTTTTTCCGTTAGCATTTTGGCAAGGCATTGTCGGTAAATTTATGTTTTACATTCCCGTCACGATGATTATCGTTTTGTTTTCATCTTTGATTGTGGCTTATATCATTAATCCGGTTTTTGCCGTTGATTTTATGAAACCGCACACGGCAGAAGATTCTAAAAATCAGAGAAAAATAACGCGCGGGTTTCTCATTACAAGTGCTGTTTTTGCAGGTATTACTTTATTGAGTTACATTTTCGGCTATAAAGGATTCGGTAATTTTGTATTGACGATGTACGGTTTGTTTTTGTTAAACAAATTTTTATTACACGATTTATCTGAAGGTTTTCAAAATCGCGTTTGGCCCGGCGTTCAAAACGCTTATGCGCGCATGATGGGATTTTTATTGAAAAGTACATGGCGTGCGACCGGTGTTCTATTAGTTACGCTGCTTTTACTCATCGGTAGTTTTATTTTAGTAGGACTTTTCGCTCCCGGCGTTGTATTTTTTCCGAAAAGCGAACCGAATTTTGTTTACACTTATATTAAGCTGCCGGTCGGAACAGATGTGAATTACACGAACAAAATTACACAAGACGTAGAAAATCGCGTTTATAAAATTATCGAAAAAGATAGAGACATCATTACATCTGTGATTTCAAACGTAGCGATTAGTGCCACCGACCCGCAAGAGTTTGATTTTTCTACAAGTTCAAACAAAGGTAAAGTGACTGTCGCATTTGTTGACTTCGATAAACGCAACGATAAAAAAACAGGACCTATTTTGGAGCGTATCAGAGAAGCTTTAAAAGGAATTCCCGGTGCCGAAATTTCAGTCGGACAAGAAGCAAGTGGTCCGCCGTCTGACAAACAAATTTCGATTGATGTTTTGGGTGACGATTATAAAGTTTTGTCGGAAACATCTATGGCATTGAAACATTATTTAGATTCTTGTCAGGTTGAAGGTGTTGAAGAATTAAAATCCGATTTGAATATTTCTAATCCGGAAATGGTTCTGAATATTGACCGCGCTCGTGCGATGCGCGAAGGTATTTCGACTTTCACGATTGGCTCGGATATGCGTACAGCAGTTTTCGGAAAAGAAATCTCTAAATTTAAAACTGACGATGATGATTTCCCGATAAATCTCCGTTTG
This sequence comes from Saprospiraceae bacterium, assembly GCA_043748865.1. GTDB lineage: Bacteria > Bacteroidota > Bacteroidia > Chitinophagales > Saprospiraceae > JAAFJT01. Next base: position 6,112 of record JAYTNA010000113.1, on the reverse strand, counting down.
ATGCGCGATCAACGCGATAATATAGGTACTTTGCTTTCGCAAAAAATTACTTACCGTGATATGAATATGCAAGGGCAAATCAGACAGGTGCCTTTAAATGCCATTTCAAATATCTCATATAGAAATACTTTGGGCGGTATTCACCGCAAAAATCAAAAAAGGGTTATCAATATTTATTCTTCCGCACTTACCGGCTATAACGCGAACGCTTTGGTAACACAACTGAAAGAAAAAGCAAGCGGGTTTAAAGCACCCGAAGGTATTACAATAGATTTTTCCGGTGAGCAAGTACAACAACAAGAAGCGGCATCGTTTCTCGGTTGGGCTTTAATGATGAGTATTGCTTTAATTGTCATAATTTTAGTATTACAGTTCAATTCGGTTTCAAAAATGATCATCATTGTTTCCGAAATTATTTTTTCGGTTATCGGTGTACTGTTAGGTTTTGTTTTTTTCAAAATGGAAATTTCAATTGTTTTAACCGGTCTCGGCATCGTCGCACTCGCCGGTATTGTGGTGCGTAATGGTATTTTACTCGTCGAATTTACAGAGATTTTATTGAAAGAAGGAAAACCATTGAAAGAAGCAATCATAGAAGCCGGCAGAACACGTATGACACCCGTAATTTTGACCGCTTCTGCCACTATATTGGGATTAATTCCACTCGCAATCGGTTTAAATATTGACTTTGTCACCCTCTTCACAGAATTTAATCCGCATATTTATTTCGGTGGCGACTCGGTATCTTTATGGGGACCATTAAGTTGGACAATTATTTTCGGTTTAGCATTTGCGACGTTACTTACACTTGTTTTTGTGCCTTCCATGTTGTTTTTAGCTGAGAGCATAAAAATGAAAGTTTTTAAAAATTACGATCCAAATAAAAAAGTAATTGCAGATGATTTAAGTGCTGTTGATTTGGAGCATATGCATTAAGGGGGCGTTAGATATTGGTTAATTAGTTGACCGGTTAACCGGCTGAAATGACTTAACGGGTTGACCTACCAAACAATCAACCAAAATAAAGTGGTGCTATTTAACCTTGAATCGCAGGGTAAATAGCACCACTTTGTTTTAGTCGTTACTATATTCGGAAACGTTACCGAACTTTTCAAAAAAAAACGCTTAGAGTTAATTACATTTGTTACAATTCTTATCTATACATGAAAAAGGATAAAACTCGGTTTCATGTACAACCATTCACCATTCACCATTAAAAAAGATGGTTCTTTTAAAAAAAATTCTTCTGCTTGCACTTGTTTTGAGTTTCGCCTTGCATACGACGGCACAGAACACCACGCCTATGTCCGAAAGAATGGCAGCGACAATTTTACGACTTCACCCCGATTCCTTACATTACGCGGAAAGTATCGGTAAATCGGCGCGTTGGAATTATGAAAACGGCGTGGTGCTTAATGCTATTGAAAATCTTTGGTTGCGCACCGGTAACGGCGCGTATTTTAAATTCATCCAAAAAAATATAGATGCTTTTGTGCACGAAGACGGCACGATAAGAACTTTTGATATGGATGAGTTTAATTTAGATAATATCCCAACCGGACGTTTGTGTTTAACATTGTATCAAGTCACCGGCAAAGAAAAATATAAAAAAGCTGCCGATAAATTGTGCGAACAATTGCGTTTGCAGCCGCGCACAGTTGAAGGCGGTTTTTGGCATAAAAAAAAATACGTCAATCAAATGTGGTTAGACGGGTTGTATATGGCTGAACCGTTTTATGCGGAGTATGCGGTGCTTTTTAAGGAAGAAAAAAATTTCGACGATATTGCCAATCAATTTGTTTATATGGAAAAACACAGTCGCGATACGAAAACCGGTTTGCTTTTTCATGGTTGGGATGAATCCAAAAAAGAAAAATGGGCGAATAAAAACAACGGCTGCTCACCCATGTTTTGGGGACGCGCAATGGGTTGGTATGCGTTGGCATTAGTAGATGTACTTGATTATTTTCCGGAAAACCACCCGCGTCGAAAAGAACTTGTTTCTATTTTGCAACGCCTTGCACCTGCAATTTTAAATGTTCAAGATGCACAATTCGGTATTTGGTATAATATTTTAGACAGTGCCGGCGTGAAAGGCAATTATTTGGAAGCATCGGCATCGGGAATGTTTGTTGCGTCATTGGCAAAAGGTGTGCGACAAGGTTTTTTAGATAAAAAATATTTAGCGGCTGCACAACGCGGCTACGAAGGTATGCTAAAAAATTTTGTTACTGAAAACGCGGATGGTTCCATCAATTTAGAAAAAACGGTTAATGCAAGTGGTCTCGGCGGAACGCCGTATCGAGACGGAAGTTATGCATATTATATGTCGGAATTTTTGCGTCAAAACGATTTAAAAGGTGTCGGACCGTTTATCAATGCCTCCATAGAGATAGAACGCGCCAAAGAAGCACACATCGGTAAAGGTAAAACTGTTTTGATTGATTATTTTTTCAATAATGAATACCGAAAAGGTTTTGACGGTCAACAGGAACGTTTTCATTATACTTTAAACGACCGCCAAAATTCAGGATTTTACGGTTGGGGAAGTATATTTAATCAACTCGGTGCGCAGACAAAATCTTTGGAGACTGCACCTTCCGAAGCCGCATTCAAATCGGCATCCGTTTATATTATCGTTGATCCGGACACAAAAAAAGAAACTGATGTGCCGCATTTTGTTGAATCGGAAAACATTGAAGTGATAAAAAAATGGGCGGAAGCCGGGGGTACTTTGGTATTAATGGCGAATGATACCGGTAATTGCGAGATACCGCATTTCAATAAATTAGCTGAAGTTTTCGGTATCCGATTTTCGGATAAAGCTATTAATTTCGTAAAAAATGATAAGTTCGAACAAGGACAGTTTTTGATAAATGAAAATCCGATTTTAAAAACGGCGCGTAAAATTTATATCAAAGAATTATCCGTTTTGACTTTAACTAATCCCGCCGAAGCTGTTTTAAATCAAGGCACAGATATTATTTTAGCTACATCGAAATATGGAAAAGGGCGCATTTTTGCAGTAGGTGATCCATGGTTTTATAATGAATACATAGACGGCAGAAAATTGCCCGCCGATTTCGATAATTTTAAAGCCGCAAAAGATTTAGCACGGTGGTTGTTGAGTGACAATGGACAATAGACAATGGACAATAACTTAAGTATTTTCGTTGTCAACTGTCAACTGTCAATTGTCAATTAAAAATTAAGCATTATCTACAATATATTGCATAATGCCAAGTATTTCAGGCAATTGAATCAAATAAAAAACATTGGTGTCAATAGTCGCCGTATTGCCGATGAGATGAATAAATTTCCATTCAAGACCTAATGTTACTGCGCCGTAAATATTATCCGTGTTAATTCCTTTTTTTTGATTAAATATTTGTGCAGCGTACATTTCTGCAATACATTGAGGGATGCCGGCATCTATATTATCATTTTTAGATTCTACTACACAAAAAATCGGTGCTTCAATGACCATAGCTTTTGGCTCGCGAGATAAAATAAAATCGCAAAAACCCGTTAAACCTAATTTTGGATTTACGCTGAACTTATAGCCGGAATAAAAAGCAAACCGATTTTTATTGTGTGCGTGTAGTTCACTTAAAACAGGTGAAATGATAAATTCCGATTTAGCTTTTTTAGAGTTTAAATTTTCTTGCAGATTTCTCTCCAATGTTTTTTTTAATAAATCACTCGGCTCAATAAGTGTTATAGTGATGCCAACAAAAAGAGGATCAGCTATAACTTTTAAACCTAAAACTTCCAGATCGTCGTAATTAAAAGCAGAAAATGACTTTGGCATAAGATTGAAATTAAAGACGAAATTACAAATAAAAATTTACAATTAATTGTTACTTTTGTGAGAGATTTTTTCATAAACGTATCAACTTATTGATGAAAAATGCCGGCGAAGACAACTCAATACAACAAAACGCACTTGATTTTCAAAATACCGAAAACGCTTTTGCGCATAAATCGAACGACGAACTTCGACAATCTTTGCGTTTGTTTTCTCTCATGAATAATCCGACACTTGTAAACTTCGGGAATACATTTGCTCAAAAAGCGATTGAATGGCATTTACCTTTTGCGCGATATGCGATTCAAAAAACCCTTTTCAAACAATTTTGCGGCGGTACTACTTTACTGAATGCAGATGAGACGATAAAAATGCTCGCTCAACACAACGTAAAAACTATTTTAGATTACGGTGTGGAAGGAAAAGAAACTGAAGAAGATTTCAATGCGACGATGGTACAAAATATGAGAGCAATTGATTTCGCTTCGCAATCCGGTTCCATTCCTTTCTTGAGTATAAAAATTACAGGTATGGCGCGCTTCGATTTATTGATGCGTATTCAAAACAATGCACCGCTCACGCTCGATGAGCAAAACGAATACTTCAACGCTTCAAAACGCATTGACGCGGTTTGCTTTCATGCGCGCGAAAAAAATATTGCTGTTCTGGTAGATGCCGAAGAGTCTTGGATTCAAGAAACAATTGACCGCATTGCCAACATTATGATGTCGCGTTACAATAAAGAACGTGCAATTGTTTACAATACTTTTCAAATGTATCGGCACGACAGGTTAAATTTTTTGAAAAAATCGTTGGAAACTGCCGTCGAAAAAAATTATATTTTAGGTGCAAAATTGGTGCGCGGTGCTTATATGGAAAAAGAACGCAAACGTGCCGAAGAAATGCACTACGCCACACCAATTAATCCGGATAAAGTAGCGACCGATGCGATGTACAATAATGCGTTGGTACTTTGCGTACAACACTATGACCGTATTGCTTGCATCAATGCAACGCATAACGCACAAAGTTCTACATTGCTCGCCGATTTGATTGAAGAAATGAGCATCCCGCGCAACCATCCACATTTTTATTTCAGTCAATTGTATGGTATGAGTGATAATATCAGTTTTAATTTAGCAAAAGCCGGGTACAATGTCGCAAAATATCTCGTTTACGGTGCTGTTGAAGATGTTGTACCGTATTTAACACGCCGCGCGCAAGAAAATACTTCCATCACCGGCGATATGAGCAGGGAATTGGCGTTGCTTAGAACGGAAGTGAAGCGGAGGAAAATATAAATCAATTACGAATTACGAATTAGAAAAACAATTCGTAATTCGTAATTCGTAATTCGTAATTTTTATGATAATTGTTCTCGGCGGCGGTGAAAGTGGAGTAGGAGCAGCAATTTTAGCAAAACAACTAAAATTTAATGTTTTTCTTTCCGATAAAAATAAAATACCGGAACATTTTAAAACGGAATTGGAACAACACAAAATTCCGTTTGAAGAGGAACAACACACTGAAGTAAAAATTTTGGCGGCAGATATTGTCGTGAAAAGTCCGGGTATTCCTGATAAAGTTATTATCATTCAAAAACTTAAAGAAAAAAATATTCCCGTCATTTCCGAAATTGAATGGGCGGCGCGTTTTACGCACAAAAAGATTATCGCCATTACCGGTTCAAACGGAAAAACGACGACTACAAGTTTGGTGTATCATTTATTGAAAACGGCAAAAATAAAAGTAGAAGTCGGCGGTAATATCGGTTATTCATTTGCACGATTAGTGGCAGAAGAAATTGCCGGCAATTCGGTAAATTATTATGTTCTGGAAGTCAGCAGTTTTCAATTAGATGGAATTGATACATTCAAACCTTACATTGCCGTCATCACCAATATCACGCCCGATCATTTAGACCGTTACGATTATAAAATGGAAAATTACGTAGCTTCTAAATTCAGGATTACAAAAAATCAAACCTCCGACGATTTACTTATTCTCAACTCGAACGACGTTGAAACACTAAAATTTTTAAAAGAAAAAAAATCAAACACCCGACAACTATTTATTCCAATGTTATTTCAAGAAGATATTTTGATGCACGATTTCAATATGCTTCAAACACCTTTGCGCGGTGTTCATAATTATTTCAATGCGGCGTGTGCTATTCAAACAGCAAAAGAAATCGGAATCGGTGTGCGGGCAATTAAAAAAGGATTAAAAACTTTCGTCGTTCCGGAACACCGATTGGAACCGGTAGCGATTATTGACGGTGTTGAATGGATAAATGATTCGAAA
>JAYTNA010000112.1:0-7249 GCA_043748865.1 Saprospiraceae bacterium | reverse complement strand
CCTTTTACTTTCTACTTTCTACTAAAATGAAATACATTACACGCGGCGTTTGGATTTTATCGCTGATAAGTATGTTTAACGATATAGCAAGTGAATTGCTCTATCCGATTATGCCTATTTATCTTAAAAGTATAGGTTTTTCCATTCTTTTAATCGGCATTTTGGAAGGGCTTGCCGAAGCCACCGCCGGATTAAGCAAAGGCTATTTCGGAAAACTCTCCGACTTTTCCTGTAAGCGCGTGCCTTTTGTCCGATTAGGCTATTTAATGAGTGCCGTCACGAAACCGTTGATGGCAATATTAACTTTCCCGATTTGGATTTTTTTTGCCCGCACACTTGACCGACTCGGTAAAGGCGTTCGTTCCGGCGCGCGTGATGCCATGCTTTCGGATATGGCAACGCCCGAAACAAAAGGAAAAGTTTTTGGTTTCCACCGCGCTTTAGATACTTTGGGGGCTGTCATCGGACCTTGCTTGGCTTTAATCTATTTGTATTATTTCCCAAAAGATTATAAAACCATGTTTTTTTTGGCGTTTATTCCGGGTATGTTAGCATTTGGTATGTCTTATCTGTTGAAAGACAAAAGTTCGGACGGACCGACACCGGACAATAGACGAAGGACTATAGATTTACCGACGGTAAGCAGTCCAATATCTATAAGTCCAAAATTCTTTTCCTTTCTTAACTATTGGAAAGAGAGTCCGATACTTTATAGAAAAGTGGTAGCAGGACTTTTAGTTTTTACATTATTCAACAGTTCCGATATTTTTTTGCTGCTGAAAGCCAAAGAATTCGGCATTTCTGATACCGGAACCATCGGCTTATATATACTGTACAATATTTCATTTGCGCTTTTTGCTTTTCCTTTCGGCAGTTTGGCAGATAAGATAGGACTGAAAAAAGTTTTTATCGGCGGATTGATTATTTTTGCTTTGGTTTATTTCGGTATGACGTATAATGCTTCACTGATCGGGTTCATTATTTTATTTCTTATTTACGGGTTATATTCCGCTGCCACTGAAAGTATTTCGAAAGCTTGGATAAGCAATATAACCGACAAAAAAGATACTGCAACCGGCATCGGCACTTTTTCGGGTTTTCAAAGTATTTGTACCATGTTGGCGAGTTCGCTAACGGGTTTAATTTGGTATAATTTCGGCGGACAAACGGCATTTATCGCAACGGCAGTTATCACCGTCGCAGTTATTTTTTATTTTTTATTCCTTCGGGTAAATGACTACCCACTACCAACCAACAACTAATAACTAAAAATGTATTTTTTAGGCATAGACATCGGCAGTTCATCTGTAAAAGTAAGTTTATTGGAAGCCGCTACCGGTAAAACGGTCGCATCCGCCTTTTCGCCGGCACAAGAGATGAAAATTAGTTCTCCGAAACCCGGTTGGGCAGAACAAGACCCCGAAATGTGGTGGCTCGAATTGAAAAATGCTTTAAATAAGCTATCAGCTACCGACGATAAGCTGACAGCTGAAAACTTAAAGCTGATAGCTTCTATCGGTATTTCCTATCAAATGCACGGCTTAGTGCTTGTTGATAAAAATCAAAAAGTATTACGCCCTGCTATTATTTGGTGCGACAGCCGCGCCGTTGAAATTGGCAAAAAAGCCTTTAAAGAATTGGGCGAAAAGTATTGTATCAATCATTACTATAATTCGCCCGGAAATTTTACGGCATCGAAAGCAGCTTGGGTAAAGCAAAATGAACCCGATATTTTCGAACAAACAGATAAAATTTTATTGCCCGGCGATTATATCGCCATGCGTTTAACCGGAGAAGCACGTACCACTGTTTCCGGTTTGTCTGAAGGCATTTTTTGGGATTTTAAAAGTAAAACTGTCGCTAAAAAACTTTTGGAACATTACAGCATTTCTGAAAATTTGCTAGCTGATCGTGTTCCTACTTTTGGTTTTCAAGGCGCAGTGACAAAAGATATTGCCGAAGAACTCGGATTAAAAGAAGGTACGCCCGTCACTTATCGCGTCGGCGATCAACCCAATAATGCTTTTTCTCTCAACGTTTTAAATCCGGGTGAAGTAGCGGTAACTGCCGGTACTTCGGGTGTGGTTTATGCAGTCACGGAAAAAATAAAACCGGATAAAAAATCGCGCGTGAATACTTTTGTTCATGTAAATAATAGCTATGAGCCTTTAGCAATGAGCAATGAGCGTCTAAGAATTAAAAAATCGAAAATCGAAAATCGAAAATCGAAAATCAGAAATGGTATTTTACTTTGCGTAAATGGTACAGGCATTTTAAACAGTTGGTTAAGAAAAAATAGCGGCAACTTGTCATACGAAGCTATGAATGAGTTGGCTGCTGAAGTAGCTATTGGCAGTGAAGGATTAATTTTTTTGCCTTTCGGCAATGGTGCAGAACGCATTTTAGAAAATAAGCAAATTGGTGCTTCTATGCACGGATTAAATCTCCTCATCCATCATCAAGGACATCAATTTCGCGCAGCGCAGGAAGGAATAGTCTTTGCTTTAAAATATGGTATGGAAATTCTTGAGACAATGGTAAATGAAAATCCAAAATCTAAAATTGTTCGTGCCGGAAATGCCAATATGTTTTTAAGTCCTGTTTTTTGTGAGGCATTTGCCAATACTAATAATGCTGTTGTAGAATTATACAATACCGATGGCGCAGCCGGTGCCGCACGCGGTGCAGGATTAGGTATTGGTTATTTTAAAAATGAAAAAGAAGCCTTTGTTGGTTTAGAAAAAATAAAAACCATCGAACCCGAACCGGAAAAACAATTACAATATCAAGCGGCGTATGAAAAATGGAAAAATATTTTAAAAAAAGAAATGTAATGAGATGAAAACAAATAATCATGAAAATCCATTGCATAAGAAAAGTTGGAAAGAATTTTTAGGTGAATCGTTAATGATAGTATTCAGTGTACTATTAGCACTCTTTTTAAGTGAATATGTAAACAATCTTCATGAAAAACAACAAACAAAAGTTCAAATAAAAAATATCGTCAACGAACTCGACCATAATAAAAAGGCATTGCAAGAAATGTACGTTTATAACTTGCAAGTGTTAAAAAAAATTGATTCAGCTTTAGTAAATACAAAATTTCAAAATAAAATTATTAATAATGATGAATTTCATTTGAATTTAATTGCTCCGGAAGGTGTTTTATATCGTTATTTCGATAACAAAGCATGGTCTGTTGCTAAGAATAATAATATCATTTCAAAAATAGATATTCAATCCGTTATCATGCTCACGGGAGTTTATGAAGATCTAGAAAAAACAATTAAAATAGAAAACGACGTCGCAAAAGTTTTTTTAGATAGAGCATCAAGAGACCCAAAGCAAATACATGCAACATTGGTAATAATCCGAGATATTTATCATGGTTGGGCAGTAGATAGAGAACCGGGATTGATTTCACAAATTGATGCTGTCATTAAGAAAATGGAAAGCCGTAATGAATAAAAATTAGGTGCAAATTAACTTTTTATGTTCCAAAAACTTTTACTTGTGTTTCTTTTTTCTTTTATCTCAAAATTATTTTTACCGGCTGTCATTGCACAACCTATGAATTTAGGTGTGCATGACTGGAAATTTTCTTTGGGTGATAGCATTCAATGGGTGCAAAAAGATTTTGATGATGCCGATTGGCAAAATGTTTCTGTTGGCGCAACTTGGGAAAGTTTTTTGAATCATCCTTATGATGGTCTCGGTTGGTATAGAAAAAAAATAATAATACCGCAAGAATGGAAACGCAACACACGAAAAGCCGGCGGTTTAGTTTTGAAATTGGGAAAAATTGACGATGCCGATGAAACTTTTTTCAATGGTATAAAAATCGGCAGCACCGGAAAAATGCCGCCGGAAAATGTTTCTGCATGGGATACTGAACGCGAATACATTATACCGTATAAATTGGTAAAATGGAATGAAGTTAACACGATTGCCGTGCGCGTTTCTGATACAGGTGGCGGAGGCGGTATGTATGAAGGTGAATACAGTATTATTCCGATTACTTGGCGCGAAAAAGTTGTGCTAAGTTTAGTGCCGATAGATACTTCTTATAGTTTCAAATTAAATGCACCTATTAATTGGGCTGTAAAAATCGAGAACAACTCTGACCAAGTACTCTCCGGAAAAATTATTTTAGAACTTGAAACTTACGCCGGAAAATTTATTTCGAAACAAGAGCAATTAGTTGAAAGTGGAAATTGGACAACAGACAACGGACAACGGACGACGGACAACGAACAACGGACACCGGATAACAGTCTTTTGTCTGTTGTCCGTCGTCCGTTGTCCATTTTCCACTTTCAACTTTCAACTTTCAACTTTCAACTAAATCCCAGTTTTTATCACATCAAAGCAAGTTTTGAAGATAAAAATGGTTTGCGAAAAAAAGAAAAATCCGGCTTCGCAGTTGCTCCCGATTCACTGAAAACAATTTCTCACATTCCATCCGATTTGGATTCGTTCTGGTTGCGCACACGCGCCGAGTTAGACACTATTCCGATACAATCCAATTTGAAAATTTTACCGAAACTTTCTACCGATAGTATTAATGTTTATTTAGTTGAAATGCTCTCGTTGGGCAATGTTTTGATTCGCGGCTATTACGCGCAACCAAAAAACAAAATCAATTTGCCGGTGATAGTGCATTATCAAGGTTATTCGAGTGTGATGGAAACTTTCGGTTTACGCTCGGATGTCGCACAATTTTTTTTAAATATTCGCGGACACGGCAACAGCAAAGATGATGTGAACCCCGGTTTTCCCGGTTATTTTTTGTCCGGCATAACCGATCCGGAAAAATATATCTATCGCGGTGCTTATTCCGATGCGGTGCGTGCGATAGATTTTGTGTCGCAACGTCCGGAAATTGATACGACGCGCATTGGGGTTATGGGTGGCAGTCAAGGCGGTGCTTTGAGTTTCGCTGCTGCCAGTTTAGACAAGCGCGTTGCATTGTGTGCAGCCGATGTACCTTTTTTATCCGATTTCAGAAATTATTTTCAAATTGCAAATTGGCCCGGCAATGAAGTAAAATCGTACAGTTTCACGCATTTCAAACCAATGGAAGAAATTTATAAAACGCTTGATTATTTTGATATTTCTCATTTAACGCCGCGCATTACTTGTCCGGTTTTTATGGGCGTAGGTTTATACGACGATGTTTGTCCGCCGGCAATAAATTTTGCGGCGTACAATAATTTATCTTCTGTTGACAAACAGTATGTGCTTTATCCAAAAAGCGGTCACGCTTTACCCGCACAACAATATGATTTGAAAATGAATTGGATTAGAGGGCGGTTTGGGTTTTAGAAAAAGTGAAAATTATAATGTAGGAAAGTTTTAAAGAAAAAATAGATGAGGAATAAATTCGGACTTTTAGACACAGATATGAATGAGATTATTAAAACTTTGAACGAATACGCCGAAGTTGAGAATGCTTTAATATTTGGTAGTCGAGCAAAAGGAAATTTCAAAAACGGCAGCGATGTAGATATCGCTCTTAAAGGAATTTCTTTAGATTTCGAAACGCTCAATAAAATCAGTTGTTGGCTCAATGAAGAAACAAATATGCCTTACAAATTCGATGTGCTTAATTACGACACTATCAAAGAATTTGATTTAAAAAAACATATTGACAGAGTTGGTATTGAGTTTTACAGCAAGTATTCTCCTGTTTTGATTTAATTTTTATTTGAAGCGGGAACAAATACCGAAATAAAAATGAATGCACTCGCCAATAAAGTGATGCCGGCAGCAAAAGGGAAAAAGAAAATCAATTCACCAATTCCCCAAGCTAAAAGACCAAAAGCCAACGTCCAAGAAATGTTTTTTACAAGCGCATTGTTTTCGTTTTGTGATGCCGCGGTTGAAATTAACCAAAGTATAATTGCTATGACAAACAATGCGACGGTGACGCAATAACCGTAACCGTCATAGTATTCGCTAATACTTCGAGAAACACCCATGAACGGAAATTTTTCTTCCATCATTTTTTTTACTACTTCTTGATACATTAGATTTGGGTTTTTGTCCAACCGGAATGTCCAAGCGTGTGCAATATAGCATGAATTAAAATTAATCCGGAAGAAATTCTTAATAATAATTTTGATTGCATTTTTTTGTTCTTAAATTTTCAATAAAAAAATTGGTGTAGGATGAAATGTTTTGAAAAAATAAATTTTAAAACAAAATTAATTTTTTATTTTTGTTTTGAAAATTTTTCAAAAAGAATAAAATTATTTTTTCAAAATGTTGTCAAACTATTTTTTCAAAATGTTTTTTCAAAAATCAAAATTATTATTTTTATTTTTTTTCGTTGTGAAAATTATTTTTGCAGATGCACAAAATAATTTGCCGGAAAAATATAAGTCGCTCGGTACGGTCTATATTTTCCAAATCCGCAACGGCGCGTTTCCGGATCCTAAACGCGCGGACGGGCATACTTACAATAATAAAATTTATTCGGCGCAAGCGCATTACAACAACAGCAGCGTCTTAATTTTTGTTCCGAAAAATTTTCGCTGGTCGAGCCAACCGGATTTAATAATTCATTTTCACGGTTGGTACAATCATATTGACAGTTTGGTTGAAACTTACAAACTTATCGAACAATTCTCGGCGGCGAATAAAAATGCTTTGCTCGTTATTCCGCAAGGACCAAAAGACGCACCCGATTCTTATGGCGGAAAATTAGAAACACCGGACGGTTTTAAAAAATTTATTTATGAAGTTTTAGATTCGGTTTCTAAAAAAGAAAATAAAAAACTATCCAGACCCGGCAAAATTATTCTTTCCGAACACAGTGGCGGTTATCGCGTGATAGCTTTTATTTTATTGCAAGGTGGGCTTACGAAAAATATTAAAGAAGTATGGTTGTTTGACGGTTTATACGGTCAATTAGAAAAATTCGCAGTTTGGTTGCAAAATAAAAATGTACGTTTCGTAAATATCTACACCAAAGACGGCGGCACATTTGACAACTCAAAAGAATTGGAAAGCGATTTAAAGGCATGGAGAATTCCTTTTTGGTCCGGTGACGAAAATGTATTAACGGATGACATTTTGAAAAAAAACAAAATCATCAGTGTTTTTACACCGATTGAGCATAATGAAACGCTGTATAAAACTGAATTTTTTAGGAGATTGGTTACGTTCAGATAATTTTACGTTCATTTCGTTCATGTAGGGACAGGTCGCGGCCTGTCCCTACATGAACGAAATGAACGTAAAATTA
>JAYTNA010000111.1:0-1769 GCA_043748865.1 Saprospiraceae bacterium | reverse complement strand
AGAGAACGCAGCTCTGCTGCTTTTCAAAAAGAAAGCTTAAATAGATATTTATTTCGCATTCGTAGAATTTCTCATTGACCTTAAAAATCTTTTCAAAGTAGAAATGCCGCGCGCCCACAAACCGTTTGTTTTTTTGTGATGTTTTATATATTTTCGCAAAGCAATTTTATTTTCTATTAAAGGAATGTGTGTGACATCATTTTTTTGTTCGGCAAGAATGACATACTCATCATGTCCTTGTTCATGTCCAGTAAAATTTGTGCCGCCGGCAAAACCTTCGTGTCGTGCCATTGCGGTGTGCGGATAAAAAAATAATAAATCATTGAGTAATGCACTCGCACACCAACGCACTGCCCAACTGTCCACTTTTCCGATACTTTGTTCACGCATCATGCGCATCAAGTTAATGGAGTTTTCCATATTCAAACGTTTTTCCCAACCGCGCATTTTTATCTCTTTTAAAAGAAATTTTGAATCGCCGTTGAAGTGCTGCCACGAACGCCGATAAATCCCCCAACCATAAGTATCCGGTGTGCGCAAAAAGAAATTTTCTTTCACAACTTCGGGCGGACAAAAATAATTTGACGCGCCGATTCCGCCTACTTTTTCATCGTTTGCAAAAGTATTGAGTGCATCGTTCATGAAACTTAAAAAGTGAGGCGACAACATTAAATCATCTTCCAACACAATCGCTTTATCGTGCTTTTTTAAAATTTTCGTCACGCCGTAAATAATGGAATTGGCTAAACCTTTATTTTTTTCAGATTCAAAAACCGTCACGGTTTTACACCATTGTTTGCTGCGAACAACGGCGCGTGCTTCTTGAATTTTTTGCAATTGCTCGGCAGTCGCCATCGGTTTTGCACCATCGGCGAATACATATAAATCACTGTGCCTTGCTTCCGAATTTTGTGTCAAAGCTCCTAAAGTTTGAAGCGTGTATTCCGGACGCGAATAAATAAAAAGAATTATTGGAATCATTCGTCATTCTTAAAATAAAAATACGTTTCAATTTGCGAGCGAATAGCTAAGGGGTTTTCGTCTTGTCTGATTATATTTTTTTGATCTTCATCAATAATACGTGCTTTAACGTTATCACTGAGTTGGATATGGATGATGTCTTTAATAATTTTTTTTAACGCCGGGTCATAAATCGGAAACGTCGTTTCAACTCGGTGCGATAAATTGCGACTCATCCAATCGGCAGAGGACAAATAAATTTCTTCTTCACCACCGTTATTAAAAATAAAAACGCGCCCGTGTTCCAAAAACCGATCAACGATGCTGATGGCTGTAATATTTTCGCTGTAATGTTTTTTATGCGGTACTAAACAACACACACCGCGCACAATTATTTTTATCACAACACCGGCGTTAGAGGCTTTGTAAAGATGCATTATCATCTCTTTATCTTCCAAACTATTGAGTTTTAAAATAATTTGCGCTTTTTTACCGGCTTTTGCAAATTCAATTTCTCTCTCAATTTTAGCTGTCAAATCGGTACGCAAATTAAACTGTCCGACAAGTAGATGTTTAAAAGGCAGGATGTTTTCTTTATTGGAAGTTTCTAGGTAACGAAAAATGCCGGTCATTTCAGTCGTTAAACGTTCATCGGCTGTAAATAAACCGAAATCACTATATACTTTTGCAGTATCTTCATTAAAATTTCCGGTACCGAAGTAGGCGTATAATTTGTTTTTTCCTTTTTCTTTTCTATTCACCAAAGCCAGTTTAGAATGTACTTTTATGCCCGGCATCGAATAAAAAAC
>JAYTNA010000110.1:0-3149 GCA_043748865.1 Saprospiraceae bacterium | reverse complement strand
CTTTTTTATTTCCAATTTTAAAATGTTTAATTTACAAATAGCTATATTATAGCGTTTCGGTTTTTGAAAAGTTTGTAATTGGTGTTTATGTTTTTTATTTATAAAATATTTACTATCAAATACATAGAAGAAGCGATGAAGACATCAAAAGTTTTATTTTAATTTTATTTCGGTTTGAAACACAAAAGCCTTGCAAATTTTTTGTAAGGCTTTTTGAGTTTTTGGAAAACGGTACGAGTAGTGTTTGTGTTTTTTGATTACAAACTGTTTGCGAGTGGGTGTACTACCGGATTAAGTAAACGACTCAAAAAAATCTTTAGGTGATTGAATAATAATGCCCTCGTACTGCTCAAAATTAAAGTGCCGTGTATTACCCGTAACTATTACGTGGGCATTAGCTGCCACTGCAAGTTCTAAGATTCGATTGTCCGCCTCATCAGAAATATGTGATATAGTAGTAGTCTGTTCTATAAAAAAAGCAACGGATTTTAATACTTTAATAAGTTCATGTGCTTTAACCGGAAAATTTGGATTTTTTTAAATTTATCTCTACTTGATACATTTTCATATTCAGCAAGTAATGCCGTAGATAAGCATATTTTGACTTCGTAAGTCAAAACTAATTCTTCAAATATTTTGTCCGAAAAACTGTTTCGCACGAGCAAAGCTGAAATGAAAACATTCGTATCAATGACGACTCTGTTATTTTCCATTCCTATATGCTTTTATTTCCGCATCAATTTCTGCTTCTGTTATTGTCGCCAATTCGGAATTTTCAACAATTTTATGAATCTCCGCGAATAATTTTTTGCCTTTTATATATTTATCAAAATACTCGACATCGCTGATAAAATCCATTGACTTCAACATTTCCATCAACAGCAACGCTTTATTAGGCTGATTAAGTTTAATCACTAAGGTTTCCATATCTATATTTTTATTTCTTGAAAAATTCAAAATTGAAAACAAAAATAAACATTTATTGCGATGAATCCAAAATTTGATTTTTTTGTTTCTGCCACCAATCTTCTTTAATTTCTTCCGATAGTTTCCATGCTTTATTTTCGGTCATGGTACTATTTTTTACCGATTCATAGAATTTCAGTAAATCTAAAATCTTTTGAATTTCTTTTTCGGAAATTAAAGATTTCGGAATCGTTAAAATTATTAAATCTTGTCCCTTACTGACGATTGCACTCATAATTAATTTTCTTACAAAGATATAAACTTTTCGGCTGAACGTAAAAAAGCCTTGCAATTTTTTTTGCAAGGCTTTTGTGGTTTTTTTTAATTACAAACTATTTGTGAGGAGAGTTAATCATCAAACATTATCTTTTCAAAATTTGCCGGCGTGAGGATTATTGCTGATTTGAACGGATTATGTTCCAACAAATCTTTATCACCCGTTACTAAATAATCCGCACTCGAGTAATCTATCAAATCCAATAAGAAATTATCTTTAGCATCTCGGCAAATAAAATGCGTGGGAGTTGTTTCAATATTTTCTCCGATAGTTTCTAAAAGCTCAATAAGTTCTGTTACACTTTGTTGCGGAAAATACTTTTGCAATTTTGCTCTGCCCGTGACGAGTTTAATTTCCGTCAGAAGTTGTTCGGCAACGATAATAGTAATTTTTCCGTCCGAGATAAATTTTTTAATAAAGCTTAGTCGCTTACCTATAAGAAAACTGATCCAAACGTTGGTATCAAAAATTACTTTAACGTTTTTGGTTATCATAAATCTGTTGTCTGACAATTTCTACTTCGGCATTTATAGTTTCTAAACTCAATTCTTTTGTTCGAAAAGTTTTTAAGAGTTGCGTTAGTTTGGAAGCAATACCTTCACTTTCTAATACTTCGCTCAATTTTATTTTTTCTTGCACCGGCAGTTGCTTCACTAATGCTAATACTTGATCGAATGTTAAATTTAACCGTATCGCCGTACTCATTTGTTGTTATTTTTTTCTAAAATGAAAAAATTTTTTACAAAGATATAAACTTTTCGGGTGAACGTAAAAAAGCCTTGTAAATTTTTTTTGCAAGGCTTTTGAGTTTTTGGAAAACGGCGCGAGGGGTGTTTGTGTTTTTTAGGCGAAAGGCATCTTTGCTATTTCGAAGAAAAATTGTATTTTTGTACCAATAAAAATATAAATAACGATGAATACTGCTGCTTTACCGATGCCGTTCAACTCGGCACAATTAGAAATACTGCGTCTTTTTGCGGAAGGCGTAAATGATGAAGACATGAAGCAATTGCGTCAGATTCTGATTGATTTCAGATTTAACCGCGTAACGGCATTGGCAGATAAAATTTTAGATGAAAAAGGTTGGACGGCAAAAGATTTAGCCAAAAATGCACAAAAAATAAAGAGAGCAACGTATCGGGCAAAAATAATTCACGACGCGAAATAACGTTGATTATTTTAAAAATCTTGTTGTACATTTCTATAACTTTCGTATATTTGCACACATCAATAACTCAATTAAACGCAATGACAAAAAGTATCATCATCACCTATAACGAAACAGACGAAAGTTTTTTAATGACCTTATTCAAACGGTTTAAAATAAAAACGAAGCCTGCCACACCTGCACCTCTAAGTGACGACGACCGCGAGCCGACAAAAGCAGAAATATTGAATGACTTGAAAGAAGCTATTGCGGAAGTAAACGCTTATAATCGAGGTGAGATAACATTACCGACTATCGAAGAGTTATTTGCAGAGTTGGAAGGAGAAAACGTAAAAGCATGAGAATACAACCTACTCGAAAGTTTAATCGTGAGGCGAAACGCTTGGATAAAAAATTCCCGTCATTCAAAACAGATTTAGCAACTAAGTTGGAGCAACTTTTAGAAAATCCGTATGAAGGAGAATCGCTCGGGCAAAGTTGTTATAAAGTACGCATGGCGATTACCTCCAAAGGTAAAGGCAAAAGTGGCGGTGCGCGATTGATTACGTTTGTCAAAATACAGAAAGAAATTATTTTCCTGCTTACCATTTACGATAAATCTGAAAAAGAAAACATAGACAATGATGAATTAACAGACCTGTTGCATCAAATAGAATAATAAGACCTCATTCCACCTTCAAACTAAAAAATTATAAAACACAAAAGCCTTGCAAACAAATATCTGCAAGGCTTTTTGAG
>JAYTNA010000109.1:0-3630 GCA_043748865.1 Saprospiraceae bacterium | reverse complement strand
ATACTCGCGACGTTGTCTTCTACATTACTTTCTCGAATTTTATCAATACGACCGACGTAAGGAATTATTTCGTTGTGATGTCCGACTTTAGCAATCAATTGGTTTTTTTCAGAATTGTAGTCAATCGAAATTGTTTTTTCACCACCGACGAGTGCCATAAAAAGTAATTTTGATAAATTTGTTTCTAAAATATCAATCACACTGCTAAAAACAGGGCGCACACCTTGAACCGGAAATACACCATTTCGATAAATTAATTCGTTGATGGCGTATGTCAGTTTTAAAGTAATGTCGAATTTTTCTTGCGTCGAATGAATGACACGAGATAATTCGCGCGAAATTAATTCTTCAAAATCTTTTTTACGCAAACTTGTATAAATCAAATGAATATTCCCGAAACGCGCCACCTGTTCCGGTCGAAATTTTCGGGACAGTGCATTTTTTATATCTACTAAAGTAACTTTTTGAGTGTAGGCATAAAAAATATCGGCATCAATATCCGATTCACTCGTTTGTCGCGCCATATCGAAAGCCTCATCTAAATTACCGCTGATGATGATGAGCGTTTTAGAATGATCAACAGGTTCATAAATTTTCTTTTTTTTCTTTTCGTTTTTAACCATCTCAAAAATATCTTTTTGAGTCAAATCGGTTAAGTTAGAAATGTCTGTATCCAATGCTAAAGCTTTTTTTAGTTGCGTAGCTTCCCACCAACCAATGCCTTCGTCGGGCGTATCTGACACTTCCTCACCTCTTAATTTTCTCTTTTGATTCATTTTTTGGTTGTACATATAGGTGTACAAATATTGGTCGAGATCGGTTTTTTCTTTTTTTGAAAGTTTACCATCACTTAATAATTCCCAAAAATCGGTAAACTTGGTAGAATCCATCGGCTTACCCTCATGATCAAGTGTATTAAAACGTTGAATTTCGTCGAATAAAATTATTTTCGGACGCTCATCATTCAATTCATTGCGCTCTAATGCTTCTGTAACGGAACTAATCCAACGTGTATTATCAATATTACTTAATTCAACTTCTAAAAAACGGTCTTGAAAACTCAAAGCCTTCACCAATTTTCTGATTAAATCCGTTTTTCCAACACCCGTCATGCCCCATAAATTTACAATAATTGGGCGATTTAAAATTTCAGGCATTAAATACCATACTTGAATATAATCCATCAAGCTATCAATAATAGCGTCAATACCGATAAAATGTTCTTTTAATAGGGCTTTTGCTTTTTCTAATTCCGCTTTTCTTTGATTAATTTCCTCTAAATTGATGTACATAATTTTAGTTAATGGTTAATGGTTAATGGTTAATGGTTAATGATCAATGGTTTATGCTAAAATGTAAAAAAATAAATTAATTCTATTTTTTACATCGAATGCACACAAACCGTCATTAATCATTAACCATTAACCATTATCACCATCCCGTTCGATATTCGCGTTTAACAAAATCGTTTGCCGGTGCGAAGTTAGTGATTTTCATATTATTACCGTCCCAAAGTAATTTTTTTCTTCCGGCATAATCAAATCCGTTGCCGGTAGCGCGCGGTGTACGGTAATTATAACTTCTGATAGCGAGATTACCCATTAAAAGTGCTTCCGTTAAAGGACCCGCATAATCAAAAGATGAAGTGAGTGCTTTGTGTTCCGCACTGTTGAAACCGGCTTTGCACGCTTCTGCCCACATAGCTTGATGACCATTTTCCGGTAAAATTTTCACGCTCGGATTCGGAACAGCTTTAGGCATTGACATTTTACTGCCGTCTTTT
Source organism: Saprospiraceae bacterium (assembly GCA_043748865.1). Lineage (GTDB taxonomy): Bacteria > Bacteroidota > Bacteroidia > Chitinophagales > Saprospiraceae > JAAFJT01. The sequence continues at coordinate 1,847 of JAYTNA010000109.1, read as the reverse complement.
AAATAAACGCGCGGATTTGTGCCATAAGTGCCTCCCATCAAAATACCTTTTGTACCAATCATCATTACACCATTTGAACCGTCATCGTCTCCCATAAAATCGTCGGCAGGAATTAAATCCGGATGGAACGGACGAATACCGCCGTCACTCCAATACATTATTACGTCAGATTTATTTTTTTCTGTTGCCAAAAATTTTAATTTCACTTGCGACGACGGCGGACAACCTTCCGGAATATATTCCGGTGTCCAATCTTTTGTAAAAACTGCGCCGACACTGCACTCAACTTCGGTCGGATAACCCAATCCCAAACTTCTGAAAGGGGTATCAACTAAATGACAACCCATATCGCCGAGCGCACCGGTGCCGAAATCCCACCAACCGCGCCATTTAAACGGATGATAGCCGGGATGATATTCCAAATCGGATTTTGCAGTACCGAGCCACAAATTCCAATTCAAATCTTTCGGTGTTTCAAATTTACCTTTTGGTACCGGAATACCTTGAGGCCAAACGGGTCTGTTTGTCCAAATATATGCTTCGCTCACCGTTCCGATGAGACCTTGATCGAACCAATCTTTAAATTGTTTTGTACCCACACTCGACGCGCCTTGATTGCCCATTTGAGTCACCATTTTATATTTTCGCGCCGTTTCTGTGAGTTGTCGTGCTTCATAAATATCGTGCGTCATTGGTTTTTGTACATAAACGTGTTTGCCGAGTTGCATTGCCGTCATGGCAGCTAGGGCGTGCATGTGATCCGGTGTGGAAATAGTAACAGCATCAATGCTTCTTTCTTTTTCGAGCATGACGCGAAAATCTTGATAATATGCCGCATTCGGAAACTTACCGATAGAACCGGCGGCTTGAACTTTGTCCACATCGCAAAGTGCGACGATATTATTCGCACCGCTGTTAAAAGCATTGAAAATATCCGAACCACCTTTACCGCCCGAACCGATTGCGGCGATGTTTAGTTTATCACTCGGCGCTACAAAACCCCTGCCGAGTACGTGACGCGGGACAATAAAAAAGCTGCTCACGGCAGCTGCGCCTTTAATAAATTTACGACGTGTAGTCTGCATTTTATGATTGATTTTATTTTCAGAAAAAAATATTTTTTTTTACACCAACAAAAATAATTTTTGTTGGTGTAAAATTATTTTTTTTGAAAAAAAAATGACAAAAACTTTCACTCTATGTTAATTCTCAAAAAAAAACAAATTCGGAATAAGATTTGCATAAATTATTTCGTTAGGTGATTATACAAATTGTTCGAAAGAAAACATAAATTCTTTACCATAAAACACTTAAAAAAAATGACAAAAATTCTTTCTAAAGAAATCGAAAACCTGTCTCCGGAAATCGAAAATGAAATTTTAAAGTATCTTAAAAATTTGCGAACCAGTAACGCACATGATTCAAATCACCGTATGACTTTGGATAGGTTTCAGAATGACGAAATCCAATATTACGATTTACGTGAACAGTCCGGCAAGACTCTCCAATCTATTTTGTGAATCAAACTTGTTTTATTTCTCGCTCATTAAAGTCTTCCGCAAAAAAAGCCCGAACATAAATGTTCGGGCTTTTTTTGTTTCATAACGCGTAAATAATAAAATGGTCAAATTCCTTTTTACGAATGGTTTGCTTTGCAAATCAAATTTTAACACTAAATCAATTTATTGTTTTCCTGTTACAAAGATAATTCTCCATGTAAATTTTAAAACAAAAAGATTTATTTTTGTGCGAACTATAACAACAATTGCGAATTACTATCAATTCGTAATTCGTAATTTGTAATTGATTAATGACCGAAATACTTGACCAATCAATAGAATTTCTGC
>JAYTNA010000108.1:0-1981 GCA_043748865.1 Saprospiraceae bacterium | reverse complement strand
TTTTATAATCTTCATCCGTCAATTCGCTCGGCGATTTTTTCCATAGCGGATTTGGATTATTAATGATATTAGGAAGAATTTCTTCTTTTTTATCAATGCCGTCGCCAACTTCTTCCGATTTTGTACCGAATTGAATTTTTATCGGCAAAAATTTACAATATTTTTGTAAAAGCGATTCTATTTTGCTTTCTTCCAAATATTCTAAAGCATCATCGCTGATGTGCAAAATGACATCTGTTCCACGTTCCGTTTTTTCTGTTTCGCCAATTGAATATTCAGGTGTACCATCACAAACCCAACGCACTGCCGGTTCATCCTTATATGATTTTGAAATAACTTCCACCTCACTCGACACCATGAACGCCGAATAAAATCCGAGACCGAAATGCCCGATGATATTGCCTTCTTTATATTTTTCCATGAACTCCGTTGCGCTCGAAAAAGCCACTTCGCTCAAGTATCTTTTTGCTTCGTCCGCCGTTAAACCGATTCCTTTATCGCTGATAGTAATTGTTTTTGCCGGTTTGTCGAGTTTAATTTGAATCGTCGTATCACCAATTTCGCCACTCACATCGCCGCGTTTGGAGAGGGTGATAAGTTTTGAAGTCGCGTCGGTCGCATTAGATACCAATTCGCGCAAAAAAATTTCTTGATCGGAATAAAGAAATTTCTTGATGATCGGAAAAATGTTTTCTGTTTGTACTGAGATATTTCCTTTTACCATGATTATTAAAATTTAAATTAGTCAGTTAGTCTTTTAGTCGGTTAGTCTTTTAATTAGTTAGTCTTTGCTTATTGACTAACCGACTAACCGCGACTAACCGACTAACCGACTAACCGACTAAACTCAAAAGCAGTGCCATGTGAATTTATGTGACATTTTGTCGGGTAAGTATTAGGAATGAATGTAGGATTCTAATTTTTAAAAACTCAAGTTATACTCGAAGCCGGCTTATAAAAATTGTCATTTAGAGTAAAAAAACATATCAAACAAAAATTTCGTCATTTTTAGAAAAAAGCGTATTTTTGTAAAAAATTTAAAGTCGAAAATTTAAAATCGAAAATCGAAAATCGAAAATCGAAAATATCAATATTATTAACTTAACAGTAGTAAAATATTAAAGCCTATGACAGTAGAACGCACAGATAAAGAGGTAATTATCAGACTTTCACCCGACGTGAATACAGAAGATTTACAAGCTTTTCTAAACTACGCTCGATATAAAGAATTAACCGCTACTTATAGTGTATCGCAGAAAGAAGTAGATAAATTAGCCAAACAAATCAATAAGGATTGGTGGGCTAAGAACCAAAATCGATTTAATAAATGAAAATTATTGTTGATACCAATATTGTGTTCAGTGCCATCCTCAATTCTTCAAGTAAAATAGGAAAACTACTGACGCAGTCAAAAACGCATTTTCAGTTTTATTCTTGCCAATATTTACGAGTAGAAATTTTACGTCATCAAAATAAACTCCTGAAACTGACTAAACTTTCTATTGATCAACTGTTAGAAGTTGAAACCCTCGTAACAGAAAATATCGTTTTTATTAATGAAAAATTATTGCCGAATGAACAGATAGCAGCTGCAGAAAAATTGGTACAAGACATTGACCCTGATGATATTCCATTTATTGCTCTTGCCAAAAATTTGGATGCCAAACTTTGGACAGGCGATAAAGAACTTATCAACGGCTTACGTGCCAAACGGTTTAAAGGCATAATTACTACTCCTGAAATTGCTTTGCTTTATGAGGAGTTAGAAGAATAATAAAAACGGACATTTAAATTGTGTTTGAATATTGGTTTTTAAAAACTGGAAAAAACCTTACCGACATTTATCATACCGTAAATGTTCAATAATTTTACTGTATAGCAATTTTTCGTCAATAGGTTTAGAAATATAATCATTCATACCAACAACTTTAGATTTTTCAACGTCTGCGGCAGTTACATCGGCAGTAAGCGCGATAATGGG
>JAYTNA010000107.1:0-3303 GCA_043748865.1 Saprospiraceae bacterium | reverse complement strand
TAATTTTTAATTGTATCAATCCACCCGCCTTTAAAGCCGGATTTTTTTAAACCTGTGACGATATACGGGTTTTTCTTCATTAAATTCCAAACAAAATTGGTGCGATAATTTTCTATTTGAATTAAAATCGGACCTTGATCTATGCCGAGATAATCTATATCGAACCAACCTTTTTCATTGCCTTTTCCAAAAGTATAAGTCGGATTATACGCATCTCGAAAACCATATTCACCGACAAGGGTTCCGTAGTATTTGTTCCACATGTTTTTTAAAGTCGGAATACATACATCCGGCAAAAAAGGAATGGAACCACCGGCGGCAGTCGGCGCAATCGTACCGTCATCAACTACTTGTGTAGAAGCAGCACCGCGTGCGCGATAGCTCCAAAATTCTAGTTTTGAATTTTGAGCTTTGGGCTTTGAGTTACTATTATTTGGTTGCTTATTGCTCAAGGCTAATTGCTCAAGACTAATAGTTGTATCTTTCGGTCCGTCACAAGCAGTCAAACCCCATTCTTTTTCAGAATAATTTTTGTATCCGTGCGGATTTTGAACGCAATACTTTTGATTAGCAATAGTGGCACGTTTAGCATTTTCAAAATAATCAATCCCTTTTTTACTCATATAGTCGTCCTTGATGCCGCGAAAATCAATATACATTTGACTATATTGATGACCAAAAAGCGGATCAAAGTTGACGTGTTCTTGTTCTTGAAAATTTGCCCAAGGATATGTCTTGCACCATTCCGTCCAACAATTTTCCGGAATCGGATGCGTCGGCGAACCGATTGCCATGATGAGTAAACCCATTGCTTCGTTATAACCTTTCCACTCTGCGCTCAAAAAACCTTTTTCCGGATGATAACCCATTGAAAGATTTGTTTTATTTTTATTTAAAAACCAATCCCATTCTACACGGCGATAAAGTTTATCTGCATAATCGCGTATATTTTTTTCTGTTTCGTCATTAGGTTTATCGAAATAAGACATCACTGATAATACACCTTGCATCAAAAGTCCGGTATCAATTGTCGAAAGTTCTACATCTCTGTAACGCAAAGATTTCTCATGGTCGAGAAAATGATAATAAAAGCCATGAAAACCACTCACACCTTTTTGCGAATTGCCTTGCGGTAAATTCCAAAGAACTTCTAAAGTTTTTAAAACGCGCTCGGCTGCTTGTTGTCTTGTCACGTAATGTCTTTCAGCACCAATACAATACGCCGTCAAACCAAAACCTGTTGCAGCAATACTCGAAAATTGTCGCTTCGGATGTCGGTCAGGCACTTGATAGTTTTTGTCAATTAAATCCCAAAACCAATTGAAAGTTCGTTGTTCTACTTCGTCGAGAGAAAAATTTTTCGATTGTTTTCTCACGACGCGATCCGACATAATACTTGAATGAACACCACAACCTACTGTTATGAATTGAAAAACAAATAGAGCAGTAAGAGCACGAAAAAAATTTATCATTTAACCGGAATTTACAGAATTGATTAAAATTTTCGGAATTTAAGCAAAATTTTTAGAATCAATGCGTTTACAAAATTCTGAAAATTCTAATTTATTCTGTAAATTCAGCTTAAAAGTGAAGCCGGACCGGATGGTCCGGCTTCAAAACACAATAGAATTTATGAAAAAACTTTATCTTAATTTAGTTGCTAGTTTTAAATAAATTAACAATTAACAACTTACAACCTACCTTATTCTTTAGTAAATTTAGCATTAGCTGTCAATTTTCCTGTTTCGTCGTAAGCAGAAATAATGTACATACCTTTGGCTAAGTCACTGAGATGCAAATTATAATCATCATTCAAATTAGAAACAGAAGCTGTTTGTACGCGCTGACCTAAAAGATTTGTCACATCTAAGCGACGGATATTTTGTGCATTGCGAATAACCAAAACCTCTGAAGCGGGATTTGGGAAAACAGAAAGCGCATCCACTTTAATCGGATCAAAAATGCCGGTTGAAGTGCATGAACCCGTATTACCGATTATAATATCGTCTAAATAAGAAACTTGAGTGGTTGTTGCGACAGGAAGTCCCAGATCAATAAACATTGTAATACGCATAAATCCTTCTGTTCCTGTGATTCCGGCAGCACCAAAATCTGCAGTCAATTCTTCCCATTCGTTAACTTTAGTATTTGAAATCGGTATCTCTTTATTTTGCCCGCCGGGTGCGCCTTCTAATTTGAAACCGACATTACCAAGATGATCCATTAAAACTTTAGCTTTCACAACAATTTTCGCATCCGTCCATTTAACAGCTGCGGGTAAATCTATATAAGCACCTTGAAAAACTGCACCCGCAGGAATACGTCTGAATTCCATCACTTTAGCAGAAGTATTTATACCGGCTTTTTTCGGATTTGCCACTATATTCGGATGTCTTCCGTCGAGTGAATCATCGGCGAAATAAGTAAATGTTACAGGTGTTTCAAAATTTACTGCACAACCCGTTATCGGTTCCGATTGCCATTGCAAATTATCTATGTAATAAACATCGGCGATTGGATTTGTTACACCGGCGTTGAAGAACAACGAAATTTGTTTATAATTTCCGGCTTTAACACCACTGAAATCAATTTTAAAAGTTTGCCACGTATTATTCGTACGAAGTGTATCCCAGATTTCTTTTCCGGGTGAAGTACCGCCTTCTAATTTGAAAAGCATCGGCACTTTTCCGCCCGGTCCGCCAAACACTTGCATTGAAAATTGATTGTATTTTGATAAATCTATGGCAGTTGTGTAAGGAATAGTCAAAGCAGCGTAAGCATCAGCAACAGGATCAGTATATTGTCCGACAGTAGAACTTTGATTAGCAGAAGAAGGTGCCGGGTTTTTTATCGGTTTTAGTGGCGGTGTACCACCATAAGTTACATTGCGTTGACACTCAAAATCATCTAAAATGAATGGCAATTTTGCAATGCCCAAACAAGCATTAATTGTTGATTTACTTTGACGCAAATTATCAAAGAAGTACATTGTACCTACGCCGGTAGTAGCTACATCAAAAAGTACATTTATAGTACTGATATCCGTCGCACCAATCGCTTTTGACATATCGAATTTCAATTCTGTCCAAGCTCCTGCTGAATCCAATAAGGCATCGGCACTAATAGGTCCGAGCGTAGCACTTACTAATTGTACTGTAACTATTTTACCAAGCGAACCAGCAGGTGCTAAAACCGATAAATTTATTTGTGGTGACAAAGAATCCACTTTAAATCCGGCAGGCAAGATGCCTGTAAGTACAGAAAATGCAGCCGAACCTTTCGTATATTTACCAACGCTTGAAC
>JAYTNA010000106.1:0-3034 GCA_043748865.1 Saprospiraceae bacterium | reverse complement strand
CTAACTGACTAACCGACTAACTGACTAACCGACTAACTGACTAACCGACTAAACTCTTTTTATGACTTTTACACCCGACGAAAAATTTATTGATACTTTTATTGATCAAGCATTTTGGGAAGATGTACGCGATGGCGACATTACCGGATTAGCGTGCATTCCTCCGGATAAACGCGACAAAGCCATTTTAAAAATAAAAGAAAACGGTGTGTTGGCAGGTGTTGCCTTCGCCGAGCGCGTTTTTAAAAAAGTAGATCCCAAATCTAAACTTAAAATTTATAAACGCGACGGTGATGCGATGCAATTCGGCGATATCGCTTTTGAAGTGGAATGTAATACGCAGGCACTTCTGAAATCGGAACGCTTGATACTCAATACGATGCAACGCATGAGTGGTATTGCGACACTGAGTAGAAAATTTGCGGAAGCGACGAAAGAATATAAAATCAAAATTTTAGATACACGCAAAACGACGCCGTTGTTCCGTTATTTTGAAAAATGGGCGGTCGCAATTGGTGGTTGCGAAAATTATCGTTTCGGTCTTTACGATTGGTTTATGATAAAAGACAATCATCACGATGCTGTCGGCGGTATTGCAAAAGCGATTGAACGGATTGCAGCATACAAAAAAAATAACCCGCACACGGCAGAATATGGCGTAACTTTAGAAGTGCGCTCACTCGATGAAGTGCAACAAGCATTAGATTTCGGCAAAGGCATTGTCACACGTATCATGCTCGATAATTTTTCTTTTGCGAATATGCGTAAAGCCGTCGCACAAATTAATCACCAATTTGAAATTGAGGGTTCAGGTGGGGTGAATTTGAAAAATGTGCGCCGATACGCACTCACCGGCGTTGATTTTGTTTCGTCCGGCGCGCTCACCCACCACGTTTCGAGTTTGGATTTGAGTTTGAAAATAATAAAATAAGTACGAATTACGAATTACGAATTGTCAAAGATATTTTAGGCTTAAACCGATAAAAAAAATAAAAAAAAATTGCGCAAAGAAAAGTAAATTTCTTCACGCAATTTTTTTTGAAAATTTTTAATTTTTAATTGACATTCACTTCTCTGCCGGCTTTTCAACATTTACGGGGAAAGCAGCTGAATTATAATTCGAATAATTTTTATCTGAAGTAAGTGGCAGTTTATAAGTTTCCGAAAAACTTTTCAGCAAATTCGTTAAAACATCTGTCTTAACGAATTTAGAATTAGGTTTTAGATAATAGGCAATGTGAGCGACAGTACCGTCTTTGTTCCAAAAAACATACAACCACATTTTTACGCCATTGATATCATAATTGCGTTGTTGTGCAAATGATTCAAGATGTTTTAGCAAGTGCATCCAACAAAAATAAGCTGTTTCCGCATCGTTATGACACGCAGAAAAAAGCGTATTTTCATAGTTGCTTTTCAATTGTTCAAAAGGCGTACCGTCAAAATCGCCTAACAAGAATACGCGCGGTAATATGGAACCATTTTGAACCATATCGGGTGAAGCTGCAGGTTGAGCTGTTATTGCCAAAGGGTTTATTAACGAAGCTGTAAGAAATAAACCGGCAACGAAAAGTAAAAAATATTTTTTTAACATGATGAGTAAACTAATATTTAGTTATAAAGGTAGTAAATACAGTATAAATGAAAACAAAAAAATAGAAATATCCTAAGAATAATCCTCAAAGAAACGAAAAAAAAATAATACTGCTACAAATAAATTAATAAATCGTTGTAACAAGAAGTTAATTAGTGTATAATAATGCACATTTATTTTTATTTAACAAAAATCATGCTGTATTGACGTGGCTTTTACAATTTGTAACATTTTGCGTAAAGTGTTTTTTAAATACTTTGAAATTTCAATCCTACAGACTAATTTGCATAAAAATACGAGATAGTGATAGTTTTTATAACTATTTTACCTCCCAATACTACATGAGAAAATTTTTGGCACATTATTTTTATTATACAAATAGAGAGCGTGCGGGTATATTGGCATTTTTTATTATTGTTGCTCTGCCGAATTTAATTTCGGTATTTTTGCCTTTTTTTAAAACAAAAGTGCCAACCGTAAGTTTCTCCGAAACCGAATTAACGGCAATGCATTTTCAACACGCGACGATAAGTGCGGATGACAATGAACCGATACCTGCATACGAACTTTTTCCGTTTAATCCGAATGACGTTTCTTATAATGATTTGTTACGTCTCGGGTTACCTATGCGCACTTCCGCAACGTTTATTCACTATCGAGAGAAAGGCGGACATTTTTATAAAAAAGAAGATGTAAAAAAAATTTACGGTTTGTCGCTTGACACTTACGAGCGTTTGGAGCCGTATATTCGAATAGAAGAAGTCCGTAGAAATAATGAAGTCGCAGCCTTTAATTCTTCCGACTTACCCGAAACTCAAAGCGTACAAAAAATTAAATTAGAAAATTTCGATCCAAATATTGCGTCTGAATATACGCTGTTAAATTTGGGATTAGAAAAAAATATAGTTAAAAATTTGTTAAAATATCGAGAGAAAGGTGGTTTTTTTCGTAAAAAAGAAGATATGAAAAAATTATATTCTTTTTCGGAAATAGATTTTTTACGTTTAGAGCCTTACATACAAATTACTGATAATCAAATCAATTTGAAAAATACAATGCCATCTGCGGTACAATCTGAGAAATATTTTAATAAAAAAAATGCCCGGAGTGTGATTGACTTGAACACCGCTTCTGAAGACGACTTGTTGCGTCTCTACGGAATTGGGCATACCTTTGCAGCTCGTATTACAGAATACAGAACGCGCTTGGGCGGATTTACAACAGTATCACAACTAAAAGAGGTTTTTGGTATTGAAGATTCCATAATTCATATAGCTTCACCTTACCTGATTTTATCGCCGATTTTCAGGAAAATACAAATCAATAAAGCCGGCACCGATGGTTTAAAACATCCATACTTGACTTATAAGCAAGGCGATGTTATTTTTCGTTATCGCTTAAATCACGGAAATTTCAAAAATTTCGATGATTTGAAAAAAA
>JAYTNA010000105.1:0-2721 GCA_043748865.1 Saprospiraceae bacterium | reverse complement strand
ATTAACTTGTCGCGTTCACCCGATTGTTTCAGCGCAATATCCGACACTTGCAGCACGTCCACCGTTCAGTGTTTTGAATAAAGATAAAATTAAAAAAGTTTTTGGTATCCATATCCCGCATTGGCAAAAAAGTTTGCGAGAATGCCTTCGAGAATTAAGAATTAAAAATTAAGAATTAATTTTCTGACAGTTTTAATTAACCATTAATCTTGTCAATGCTTTGTAATTTAGAGTTAAGAAAAAAGATCTGTATTTAATTGAAGTACTACATTTGTATTGCCAAACGTTTTACTTTTTATTAATTCACTTTTTCAAAACTTTCACATGAAAAAAATTATTTTCGTTATTCTTTTAGCTTTCACAAGCACAAGCGTTTCTACGCTACAATCATGTTCAGCAGGATCTACTTTAACAAGCAATAACGTTCGTACAATCGGATCTTCTTTATTGAGTGTACTTACTTCTAAATTAGGTTTGAGTTCAACGCAATCACCGGTGGTTTCACGCTTATTAAAAACTTTTTTGAATAATAAAGTAAACATTCTTGTTTTGGCAAAATCAAATCCGAGTGCCTACACAACTCAATTAAGTGGTTTAACAGCTTCTTTAATGAGCGGCTTGCGCGCGGGTTTAAATAGTAATCAAATAACTGCATTACCGACTTTAAAACCGGCAAAGAATGATCCGACAAATGTTTTGTCTAATTTGTTTTTCTAATTCAAACACTGATTCATCAAATACTTTCCATTCTTTTCACTTTTACCGGCAAAATAATTATTAAACCGATAATGAAAAATATACCAAGTGCTAAAACGGAATAACGTAAATTGCCTGTCATTTGATTCACGAAACCAAATGCAAACGTACCGGCAACAACGGCAATTTTATCCATTACATCCATAAAACTGAAAAAAGAAGCAGTATCTTTTGTATTTAAAGGTAGAAGTTTGGCGTAAGTAGAGCGACTCATACTTTGAATACCTCCCATCGTTAAGCCGACTAAACCGCCCAATAAATAAAATTGCATTTTAGAAGTGATGATATAAGCGAGCATACAAATCGCAATCCACGTCACTAACAATACGAGTAACGCCGCTTTATTGCCAAATTTTTCGGACAAACGTGAGAATGCCCATGCACCGACAGCAGCTACTAATTGTAAAATAAGAATCAGAATAATAAGTTCAGAAGTTTCAAATTTCAATTCCGCACTCGCAAAAATGGAAGCCATGTATAAAACCGTTTGTACACCGGCATCGTAAAACAAAAAAGCTATCAGAAAACGCAAGATATTCTTATCCGATTTTACCAATGACCAAACGTGCTTGAGTTCAGTCCAACCACGTTGCACAACACCGGCGGGCATTTTTTCTTTTGAATCTTTCGGTAAACGACGAAAAGGAATTTGTGCAAAACCCATCCACCATAGACCGACCATTACGAATGATAATTGCGCGCCTAATTTTGCGCCCGCATCTCCGGCTGGTAAACCTACTTTTGTCGGATTAAGAATGATAAATAAATTGACAATCAATAAAATAACGCTCCCTACATAACCAAAAATAAAACCTTTTGCCGATACGCGATCGTATTGATCTTCGGTAGCAATATCCGGCAAATAAGAATTATAAAAAACTAATCCGCCCGCAAAACCCGACATGGAAAGAATAAAAGCAGTGAGACCTAAATAAATCGTACTCATCCCTGTAAAGAAAAACAGCGCAATACACGACAAACCGCCAACTGTCGTAAAAATTTTGAGGAATAACATTTTTCGATTGCTGAAATCCGCAATGCCTGAAAGCGTCGGCGACAACAAAGCAATAATTAAATATGCTACCGACACAGCATAACTATATAAAGCTGAACTTGGCACTTGCCAACCGGCGATATTTATAGTTTCGTCGGTATTAGCCGTATAATATCCGGGAAAAATGGCGGCAGAAATGACTAAGGCGTAAGCAGAATTTGCCCAATCGAAAAAAGCCCAACCGGTTGTTGTGCGTTTATTATTGAGTTCGAGTGGTGGTTGAATTTGTGTATCTAACGTTTTTCCGGTTGACATTATTTTCGTTTTATTTAATGCACGAAACTACGCAAAATAATTGTCAATCATTCTTTCCAATCTTTTAATAAATCATCGGCTTGTTGCGAAAAAGTAGTTTTTTCTTTTACAATTCGTTCCAAAAGCAATTTAGCTTCCGATTTTTTATTCGATTTCAAATAGCTGTCAGCTAAATACCAAAGCGTGTTTTCATAAATTGTACCCGAAGCGTCTTTTTTCAGAACTGCATTCAATTCCGAAATTGCATTAGCATAATCTTGTTTTTTGTAATAAGACATACCTAACTGATAGTTCGTCAAACCTGTATGAGGATTTTTATTTTTTGAAAGTTCACTTTGCTTACCCGCTACTACCTCTTGTAATACTTTTTCATCCACAGGACGCGGTACGGAATTTTGCATCGCAGCTCCGGGATAATTTGCAGTGACATCCGATTTTTGATTTTTCTTTTTTTTTGATTGCGCGCCCGTTAATGTCGGTGCGACTTCATGGGTTTGTGCTTCGGTTGTAACGACACGTTCATTATTTACTTCCGGTTGCGTACCGGCAATTTTATCTGAATCGGATTTATCTGTGCTTATTTTTTCCGCACTGACAGCGATATTTATTTCCGCACCAGATCCGGTATTATTCATTGCAGGTTGTGTAGTATTTCC
>JAYTNA010000104.1:0-4417 GCA_043748865.1 Saprospiraceae bacterium | reverse complement strand
AAATTTTTAGCAAGGTTCGCGAAGCCATACAGATTTTTTAAAATTTGGGGGTGCTAAACAGTTTCATTAATTCCCGAAAATTTACTCAAAAATCCTTCCGCAATTGTACGCTTTATAAAATTAATTCTTTGAAATTCCATTTATTTTCTTTCGCAAAGATAATTTATCCCTCAACGAACTAAAAATCTAATACAAAAAACCTCGCCAACCGTATAATATTTAATCTTCACTTATTTTAACAATTTATTAATCACTTCGTTAAATTCAAGTTAATATTTGTCGGCAAATATTATTTGGCGAGCTTTTGCGTACTATATTTGCGGAATTTTTGAAACAAATCAAAAATACAAGGCACATATATTCCGGCATGAAACTATATCTTAAAAATATTTTTGTTGTTATCTTTTTATTTTTCGGCGTAAATTTTTATGCCCAAGAAGTTTTACGCATCACACAAACTGAATTAGACAAACGTTTTCTCGAAAAAAACTATAATTTAATTGCTTCTCACGCTAATATTAATATTAATCGTGCTTATAAACAACAAGCACTTTTGTGGGACAATCCTTTTTTTGATACCGAAACCGCTTTATTAACTATTCCGGATAATGTTCATGTTTTAGATTTCGGACAAGTTTATTTTCAGTTTCAACAACTCATCAGAACGGCAAAAAAACTAAAGAAAAATGCGGACATTTCGGAAGTCACCGCACAACTTTCGGAAGCACAATTCTATGATTTAACGCGCACATTGCGGCATCAACTTCATGCCGACTTTAACGATTTATCAACTGTTTATGAAAAATCGGTTTGGAATAAAATGCAAATTGATAGTTTCACTAAACTCGTGAATGCAGTTGATAATCAAGTGAGAGTGGGCAATATGGCAAAAAAAGATTTGTTTTTGTTGCAATCTCAACGCATTCAATTGCAACGCGATGCCGCCGATTTAGAGCGTTCAAAAATTGCACTTCAATCGGATATGCAGAATTTGCTGGGTAAAAAAAATGAAATTGTTGTAATACCGGTAATAAGTGCCGACGAAAAAACGCAACAAAATACAGAAAATCTTTCCGTTGCCGATTTAATTAATACGGCTATCGAATCGCGTCCGGATTTAAAAATTGCAAGAGCCAACGTCAATATTCAAGAGAAAAATTTAATTTATCAAAAAGCATTGGCAGTTCCTGATTTAACGGCATCTCTTTCATATTCAAAATCGGGTTCTTATAACAATAATTATTTCGGTGTGAATCTCGGCTTGCCGCTGCCGGTTTTCAACAAAAATCAATTCAATATTAAAGCGGCGCAATTAGTCATTAATCAACAACAAAATTTACAAGACGCGGCATTGGTACAAATCAGTTCCGATGTGATTAATGCGTATCGCCGTTTGGAGGATTTAGAAAAATGGCGCAACGGAACTTCTGCAAAAGCGTATAAAGACTACGAAGATTTTTTCAACGCCAATGTTATGAGTTCTTATCAAACAAAACAGATGACGTTAGTAGATTTTATTGTTTTTTATCAAAATTATCAACAAAATAAAATTCAACAAATAGATACAGACGCGCAAATTCGTCAAGCGGTTGAGAATTTGAATTTTGTTGTAGGCAAAAAAGTGAGATAATAATATATTGGTTAGTTGTTGAAAAAATGTAACTGTTTAGCGCCTTGCAAACTTTGCGAAAAACTTTGCGAACTCTGCGGTTAATTTTAACGCAAAGTTTGCTAAGCCATACGGGTTTTTAAAATTTGAGTGGTGTTAAATAGTTACAAAAAAATAAGAAAAATATTTAACGCACAACTTTTAAAAAGTTTTAAAAGTTTATTAGAAAAATAAAATGAAAATCGCAGCCTTAGTCAGTTTTCTTCTTTTCTCAGCCGGTGCTACCCTACTTGTTTCATGCGGCAAAAACGAAACAAAACAAGCGGAAGAAAATAAATCGCCTAAATCGGAAAAGTTTTGTATTTCCGATACGCTTAAAAATATGATTCAGATTGATACCGTGTCTACTGAAAATGTGGAAGATTTATTGCAAGTTGGTGGTGAAGTTACATTTAATCAGGATAAAGTTGTGCGCGTTATGCCGCCGGCAAGCGGACAAGTGAGCCAAGTAAAAGTCAATCTCGGTGATTATATTCAAAAAGGACAAGTTTTGGCGACGATGAAAAGTTCGGAAATTGTCGGCAATGCGAATGATCAACGCTCTGCACAAGCAGATGTTGCGATTTATAAAAAAAATATGGATGCGCAAGAAAATGCTTACAAAAATGGTATGGCATCTGAAAAAGATTACCTCAATTCAAAACAAGATTATGAAAAAGCATTAACGAGTGCCGCTCGTGCTTCCGAATTCGGTAAAATTTACGGCAGCAGTGATGCCGGTGGTTTTTTAAATATTACTGCACCTGTTAGTGGTTTTGTTGTAGAGAAAAAAATTGCGAATGGTTCTTACATTCGTCCGGACAATGCCGACAATTTATTTACGATTGGTAATGTGGACGAAGTTTGGGTAATGGCAAACATTTTTGAAACGGATATTAGTCGCGTTAAATTGGGTTATGAAGCAGACATCACAACGATTGCGTATCCGGATAAAACTTTTCATGGAAAAATTGATAAACTCGGCGATATGCTGGATCCTCAAAACAAAGCATTAAAAGTGCGTATCCGATTACAAAACGATAATCGTTTATTGAAACCGGAAATGTTTACAAACATCACCATAAAAAATACTCAAGGTATTAAATCATTAGTTGTACCGGCTTCAGCGATTACTTTCGATTACGGCAAAAATTATGTCATCATTTACCGCGATAAATGCGATGTAGAAGTGCGCGAGGTTAATATTTTGAAAACATTAGGGAATAAAACGTATTTAATAAACGGTGTTAAAAACGGTGAAAAAGTGGTGACGCGCAACCAATTACTTATCTACAACGCATTTAAAAGTTAATTAGTCGGTTAGTCGGCTGGTCGGTTAGTCGGTTAGTCAGAAACACTGAAAGATTAATTTGTAATTCGTAATTCGTAATTCGTAATTAAATTAAATGAATCAATTCATAAAAGGCATAATTTCTTTTTCTTTACGTCAACGTATCACCGTATTTTTTTTCACAGGTGTGCTTGTCGTCATTGGTATTTTCAGTTATTTGAATACGCCGATAGAAACTTTTCCGGACGTAACGAACACACAAATCATTGTCATAACGCAATGGCCCGGCAGAAGCGCGGAAGAAGTTGAAAAATTTGTCACCATTCCGCTCGAAACTGTTTTGAACAGTGTACAGAAAAAAGCGAACTTGCGTACCACTTCGAGCTTCGGCTTATCTTATTTGCGTTTGATTTTCGATGACGGTGTTGATGATCCGTTTGCACGTCAACAAGTTATGTCGCGCATTCAAAGTATAGAACTACCCGACGGTATCAAACCCGATGTACAACCGCCTTACGGACCTACCGGTGAAATTTTTCGTTACACACTCAAATCGCACACAAAATCTATCCGCGATTTATATACGATGCAAGATTGGGTACTCGATCGTGCATTCAAAGGCGTTCCGGGCGTTGCTGATGTAAACAGTTTCGGCGGTACAGAAAAATCGTATGAAATTGCCGTTAATCCGCGCATTTTAACTGACTACGCTTTGTCTCCGCTTGATGTGTATGCTGCCATTCAAAATTCCAATATAAATGTCGGTGGTGATGTGATTAACAAAAACGGACAATCTTACATTGTGCGCGGAATCGGTTTGCTGAATGATATTCCTGATATAGAAAACGTGATTGTCACTTATAAAAATCGCGTACCGATTTTGGTGCGAAATATTGCCACAGTAACCGAAGTCGGCAAACCGCGATTAGGACAAGTGAATCGCGATACCGTTCAAGATGTGATTGAAGGTATCGTCATTATGCGCAAAGGAGAAAATCCGACGGAAGTTTTGGCGGCGGTCGGGAAAAAAGTAAAAGATCTTAACAAGCGGCTTAAAAGTGAAGATGTGCAGTTAGATGTTTTTTATGACCGCACGCACCTCATGGAATTTTGTACCGAAACGGTGATTCATAATTTAATTGAAGGGATTTTATTGGTAACGTTTATCGTTTTAATTTTCATGGCGGATTGGCGCACAACAATTATCGTGAGTATTATTATTCCTTTATCGTTGTTGTTTGCATTTACGATGATGCGTTTAAAAGGTATGACGGCGAATTTACTTTCTATGGGCGCGATTGATTTCGGTATCATCATTGACGGCGCGGTTGTTATGGTGGAGGGTTTATTCGTTGCACTCGATCATAAAGCGCATGAAGTTGGTATGGATAGGTTTAATAAACTCGCAAAGTTGGGTTTGTTTAGAAGTGTCGGCAGCGAAATGGCGAAAGCGATATTTTTCTCGAAACTCATCATCA
>JAYTNA010000103.1:0-6167 GCA_043748865.1 Saprospiraceae bacterium | reverse complement strand
GGTGCCGCGTGCTTCAGGCAGTAAATATAATTTCACCAATTCACAAGTATCGCTTGGCAAACCGTCAGAAGGGAATACACCGCAACCACCAACAATTTTATCATCTATGTATGCCGTGTAATAATAACTTTTCGATGTTTGAAAAAGTTGAAATAAATCGTCGGTCGTTGCGTCAAAAAAAACGGTACCGGGTTTTGCAGCGTTAAATTCGGTGAGCGTGTCTCTGATAATTTTTGCAAGTGCGACGTTATCCGATTTTTGAATCGTGCGCAGTGTAATAAGTTTTGATGTCATATAAAAAAATTAAAACCATGATTTTCAAGATAAAAAGATAAAAAACATTTTAGAATATTGTTCTTATACATCTTTCAATTCTAAAACCATGATTTTCAAGATTAAAAAATGTGTGAGATTAATATTTTCAAAATCTTTTTTATCTTTTCATCCTGAAAATCATGGTTCAACATAAAAAAAAATTTTTCGATTCTGAAAATTATATAAATTTATCTCAAATTCTGCTCAAAAGTAAAAATAATTCTTATCTTTGATAAAATTTGTTTGATGAAAATCGAATAGTAATGGTAATAAATCCAAAACGAATCAGTACAACTAACAAACAACAACTAACAACTATAAGAAAATCTATGTTCGTAAAAACCTACGCCGGAGCCGTTGAAGGCATCGAAGCCACTATTGTCACCGTTGAGGTAAGTGCCGGCGGAACAGTTCTAGACGATAAAAAAAATTTTTATTTTATGGTCGGCTTGCCCGATAAAGCCGTGAGCGAAGGTTGGCAACGCATTGAAGCAGCATTTAGAAATTGCAGATTGTCCATTGATCGTGTTAAATTAGTAGTCAATCTTGCGCCGGCAGATTTGCGCAAAGAAGGTTCGTCCTACGATTTACCGATTGCACTCGGCATTTATGCGGCATCGAATAGCTACCATTTTCCGGAATTAGAAAGATTTATTATTATGGGCGAATTATCGCTCGACGGTAGTGTGCGACCAATTAAAGGTGTGTTGCCGATTGCGATTGAAGCTAAAAAAAATAAATTTCGCGGCTTAATAGTGCCTAAAGCAAATGCACGTGAAGCGGCAATTGTCAGTGACATCGAAGTATATGGTGTAGAAACTTTGCGTGAAGCGATTGATTTTCTGGAAGGTAAAAGTGAATTACAACCTACTAAAGTAGATACCCGCGCCGAATTTTCTGTGCAAAATAATCATTATGCCATAGATTTTTCGGATGTGCGCGGACAAGAAAATATTAAACGTGCATTAGAAATTGCGGCTTCCGGCGGACACAATGCGATTTTAATTGGTCCGCCGGGTGCAGGAAAAACGATGCTCGCGCAACGTTTGCCAACTATTTTACCGCCGATGACTTTGCATGAATCGCTTGAGACTACAAAAATACATTCCGTTGCCGGCATTTTGCCGACCAACACCGCGTTAGTTGCTGTGCGTCCATTTCGGTCGCCGCATCATACTATTAGTGATGTCGCATTAGTGGGTGGCGGACAAATACCGCGACCGGGAGAAATTTCTTTGGCACACAACGGCGTTTTATTTCTCGATGAATTACCTGAATTTAAACGCACGGTGTTGGAAGTATTGCGTCAACCGATGGAAGAGCGGCGTGTGACAATTTCTCGGGCAAAAGTTTCTACAGATTACCCGGCGAGTTTTATTTTATTGGCTTCCATGAATCCATGTCCATGCGGTTATTACAACCATCCGGAAAAACAATGCGTGTGCGGTACCCAAGTGGTGAAAAAATATCTGAATAAAATTTCCGGTCCTTTACTCGACCGCATTGATTTACACGTTGAAGTGGTGCCGGTAAAACTTGATGAATTAGCAAAAGTACACTCCACCGCTGAGCGCAGCGAAAAAATTGCCGAGCGCGTTTTAAGAGCGCGTGAAATTCAAGCGGAGCGATTTAAGAACATCTACGGTATATACTGCAACGCACAAATGCCGAGTAAAATGGTGCGTGATATATGTCGCATTAACGAAGAAGGTACTCAAACGTTGAAAAATGCAATGGAACGTTTCCGACTTTCGGCACGTGCATACGATCGCATTTTGAAAGTGGCGCGTACTGCTGCCGATTTAGAAGCCAGCATTGATATTCAATCGCATCATTTAGCTGAAGCGATTCAATTTAGAAGTTTGGATAGAGAGAATTGGGCGGGATGAATCAGCGCACAAAACGTTTATGCCAACTATCGCGCAGTGGTTTCAACCAATTGTTTTGCAAATCGTTTAGGTCTGGCACAAGATTATCGAACATGAGCGTATCATCACCGATAATTTTATTTTTGTATAACTCCGATAATTCTTTTGAAGGAATGGTATGAACTGTTTCTTTATCCCAATAAGAAAATAACATTCTATCGAATAATTTTATGTCGTTTTCTTTTTCGAGGTGCTTGATAAAATGAATCGAAGTATCAATAGAACAACCCGTAGCACCTTGTCGCATTTCGTCAACAGCGAGAATGACGAAACGGTGAAAGAGCACGTCGCCTGCAGCGTAAAGTGTTTGACTGTGTGCCGTCCAATCGCCGACAAAATTTTGTAATTCGTGTTTCAAGGCATTTGTTTCTAAATCTGTAAATGCCCGATTCGATTGGTAAATCCAGACACGCGACATCGGCGATAATCGGCTGAGTGTCGCATTTTTTAATTCTTCGATGAATGAAAGCGATAATTCCATTTTTAAAAATTACTTAAGAATGATAAAAAAAATCCCGAATTTTCGAACTGAAAATTCGGGATTTTTTATGTTTACGAATGTTCTGACGAATAAAGTTTTATAGATTCATCAGTCATCATTCCTAAGCATCTTTGTGCGTGTCGTTATGCGTGTCGTTAATAACACCATCAATTTTATGAGAAACAGTATGGGCAGCAGAAGCAACGTCATCTTCCGCTTTATGTAACCAATCGCTTGGATGAGAAGCAGCATCAGCAACAACATCAGCTGCATGTGAAACTGCGTGTGATACAGTTGAACCGGCAGATGAGGCAGCGTCTTCTGCTTTGTGCAACACATCTTCAGGATGTGAAACGGCAGCTACAACATCATCTTTTGCATTGCTAAGTTTGTGTTCGGCAGAAGCAACAGCACCATCAACATCAACACCTGTTTGTTCGTGAACGAAATGTTTGGCATCATCTAATTTGTCCGCCAAAGCATGTTTTGCCTCGTCTATTTTGTGAGATGCGCTTGCTACAACACCGTCAACATCAAGACCTGTTTTATCATGAACGAAATGTTTTGCATCGTCCACTTTTTGAGCAGCCGCGTGTGCGATACCGTCAATATCCACGCCTGTTTTTTCTTCAATAGTGTTTTTAGCACCTTTAAGTAAATCACCCGCTTGTTTTAATAAATCTGAGAAACTCATTTTTTTTCGTTTTATAATTTGTGAAATACACAAATAAGTGATGAAAGTCCTTTTAAATAAAAAAATTAAAATTATGGTGTCAAAAATACAACAAAGTCACATACAGCGCATATTTTTTTTTATTTTTTTTCAAAAAATTTGTCATTTTTTTTTTTGTTTTAAAATTTTGTCATATTGCGGAGTTGGAATTAATACGCGTTAACCGTCTACTATTCTTTTACGCCTAATTGCCCTTCATCTTCCAAACGCTGCATTAAATCGTTGATGCGATACATTTCGTCAATCGTATCGTCAAGGTGCAAACTGATATAAGGAATGATGCGTACTTGCTTTTTTATGCGTTGTGCTAATTTGGAGCGCAATGACACCAATTCTTCGTTCAACATATCCACCGGTGCTTGTTTATTTTCTGTCCCGAAAACACTTAAATAGACAGCCGCGTTTACTAAATCCGGTGCTATCATTACTTTCGTTACTGTTACCAATACTTTAAGTCCGACGATATTGGCAGCTTCAAATTGTAATACTTGGCTGAAGTTTCTTTTTATAACTTCTGCTACTTGACTTTGTCTCTTAGTTTGCATAAAAAAAGTTTACTGATTGTAAAATTAGTAATGGGTAAAAAGTAAGTTGGTGCAGATTTTTAAAAACCGCGTCAAATTATTATTTACCCGTTACTTAGCGAGTGTTAACAAATTTATTTTCATCTTTGCGAAATAAATTATCGGTACTGAAAAAGTTCGCAAAAATACCTATTTTTTATTATAAATAAAAAATAATACTGGCAAGCAATGGACGAAATAATAAAATACTTTCCTGAACTCACTGATAAGCAACGTCAACAATTTGAAATGATGTTGCCTTTGTATCGCGATTGGAATGAAAAAATAAATGTGATTTCGCGTAAAGATATTGACAATTTGTATTTGCATCATGTCCTTCATTCACTCGCGATTGTAAAGGTGATGTGTTTTAAAGATAATTCTGCTGTGTTGGATTTAGGTGCCGGCGGCGGGTTTCCGGGTGTGCCTTTAGCTGTTTTTTTTCCGAATGTGCAATTTACTTTAGTAGATAGCATTGCCAAAAAAATGCGCGTGGCGCAAGAAGTCGCCGATGCCATCGGACTTACAAATGTAAAGACCATTCATTCGAGAGTGGAAGATTTAGCGATTAATCAATTTGATTTTATCGTGTCGCGCGCCGTTGCTCCGCTCGATAATTTAAAACGTTGGAGTTTTAAACTCTTGAAAAAGAAACACCAAAACATTTTACCCAACGGTTTGTTGGCTTTAAAAGGCGGTGATCAAATAAAAGCAGAAATAAAAGCCATGGGCAAAGGCGAGTATGCCGATAAAACGCGCATCTCAACTTTTTTTAAAGAACCTTACTTTGAAGAAAAATTTGTGATTTATGTTCAAGGATAAAGAATAATGAAAAATGAATAAAGAATAATGAACAATCTTGTTATAAAAATTATTCATTATTCTTTATTCATTTTTCATTGTTTTGACTCCAATTCTTTTTTCGAGCATCAACTCGCGCAATTCATCTAATACAATCGGATCTTCAATAGTGGAAGGCATCGCAAAAGATTTACCGTCGGCAATGTGTCGAATGATTTTTCGCAGTGTTTTACCGGATCGCGTTTTAGGTAAACGTTTAACTATAACTGCTCGACGGAAGAAAGCAACAGCACCGATTTTATCACGCACCATAGCAATTAATTCTTTTTCGAGTTGAGATTCGGAAATAGTTTCACCGGATTTTAAAACCACAAAACCAACCGGTGCTTGACCGCGCATTTCATCTTCAACACCGACAACGGCACATTCTGCAACTGCCGGATGACTCGCTACAATTTCTTCCATTGTTGACGTGGATAAACGATGTCCTGCCACATTTATCACATCATCAATACGTCCGGTAATAAAAACATAACCGTCTTCGTCTTTGTAACCGCCGTCGCCGGTGAAATAGTAACCGGGAAATTGTGATAAATATGCTTCTTTAAAACGCGGTACATCATTCCACAAACTCGGCAAACAACCGGGTGCTAACGGATATTTTATGCACACCGA
This sequence comes from Saprospiraceae bacterium, assembly GCA_043748865.1. Taxonomy (GTDB): domain Bacteria; phylum Bacteroidota; class Bacteroidia; order Chitinophagales; family Saprospiraceae; genus JAAFJT01. Next base: position 671 of record JAYTNA010000103.1, on the reverse strand, counting down.
ACCTTCTTCATTAATTCCGGTTTCATTTTGTTGTTCATCTAAAATGCGAATATCAAAACCCGGGACAGGTTTTCCGGCAGAACCCGGTTTTATTTTTTCAAGACCGATACCCATGAGTTGCGACAACATCGGATAACCGGATTCTGTTTGCCACCAATGATCAATCGCCGGTTTTTTCAAATTATCCATCAACCATTCCAACGTATTGACATCGCAACGTTCACCGGCGACAAAAATATATTTAAAATGTTCGAGATTATAATTTGCCATCAACGTCGCTTGGGGATCTTCTTTTTTAATAGCGCGAATAGCAGTAGGTGCTACAAAAAATATTTTTACTTTATATTCGCTGATAACGCGCCAAAAAGCACCGGCATCCGGTGTGCGCACCGGTTTTCCTTCGTACATAATGGTAGTGCAACCCATGATGAGTGGTGCATAAACTAAATAAGAATGCCCTACCGCCCAACCAATATCACTCGCTGCCCAAAAAACATCACCGGATTGCGCGCCGTAACAATATTTCATAGAGTAAATCAATGATACCGCGTGTCCGCCGTTGTCGCGCACCACTCCTTTAGGTTTACCGGTTGTACCGGATGTGTAGAGAATATATAAAGGGTCGGTTGCATCAACTATCGTAAAATATTCAATGGGTGTTGCGGTTGACA
>JAYTNA010000102.1:0-9166 GCA_043748865.1 Saprospiraceae bacterium | reverse complement strand
AACTGAAAATAAATTTTTTAGAAAGCGCGTTGACTTTTCTCTTCACAGTCGTACCAAATTCGTTTTCAGGAATGAAAGCCTTAATGCCTGTTTCATTTTCTTCAAAAGTATCGAAAGGATATTCGCCCAACAAAGCGATGAGAATTTCATTAATTTCATTCGACGGTGTTTGAAGCGTGATGTTTACTGATTTATAATTCATAAACTTAGTTTAGTCGGTTAGTCAGTTAGTTGGTTAGCTAGTTAGATAGTTGTCGGTTTCTGAATCAGAATTACCGGAATTACCGGAATTTTCAGAATGCGAGAATAAAAACTTTTCTTAAATAAGTTGACATTCTGAAAATTCCGGTAATTCTGATTCAGAAACCAATCACCAATAAACAACTCATCGAGATTCCGCGCTTTGCAACGTATTCAGTAGGAGTGATACGACCGTCATTTGTCCGACGCCGCCGGGCACGGGCGTGATGAATTTACATTTTGATGCAACATTGTCAAAATCCACATCACCGACTAAGCGTGTGCCTGATTTTTTTGTAGCATCCGGAATCGAATTCATACCCACATCAATTACAACCGCACCACGCTTTACAAAATCGGTTTTTATAAAATGCGGAATACCAATAGCTGCGATTAAAATATCGGCACGTTTACATACTTTCGCTAAATCTTTTGTGCGAGAATGTGCCAACGTGACCGTACAATCCCAACCTTTACGGGACAGCAAAATACTCATCGGTGTACCGACAATATTACTTCTACCGACGATAACGCAGTTTTTTCCAACTGTTTCGATGTTGTAACGTTTCAACATTTCTAAAATTCCGGCGGGCGTTGCCGGTAAAAATGCCGGTAAACCTTGTGTCATTCTTCCGAAATTGACGGGATGAAAACCATCTACATCTTTTTTAGGATCAATTGCTAACGTGACCGCCATATCATCAATATGTTTCGGTAACGGCAATTGCACAATGAAACCATCAACATCTACGTCGTTATTTAATTGATAAACAATATCCAAAATTTCTTGCTGCGAAACGGTGGCATCTTTGCGAATCAGAGTAGATTTAAAACCTACTTCTTCGCACGATTTTATTTTATTGCGCACATACGCTTCACTCGCCGAATTATTCCCCACCAAAATTGCTGCTAAATGCGGGCGTTTTTTTCCTTCCGCCATTCTTTTATCTACTTTTTCTTTTATTTCCGCTTTAATGACTTGGGCTAAAAGTTTTCCGTCTATTCGTTTCATTATTAATTGTTAGTTATTAGTTGTTAATCGCGCCATATAAAAACCATCGAATCCGGCTTGGTCGGGCGATACGATTCGCTCTTCTTCCAATTTGAAAGTCGGATTGTTTTTCAAAAAAGTTTTTATCTGCTCTTGATTTTCCGATGGTAAAATACTGCACGTGGCATAAACGAGTTTACCGTCGGGTTTCAACATTTTAGAATAATCTTGCAAAATTTTTTGTTGAACTATTTTTATTTCTTCGAGAAATTTCGCGGACAATTTCCATTTCGTATCGGGATTGCGACGCAAAACACCCAGACCGGAACAAGGTACGTCAAGCAATAATCTATCTGCGAGTTGGTAATTAGCGTTTTTACTTTTTGTTTTTTCGACAGCCCACGCTGCAATATCTAAGGTTTGAATACATTTTATGCCGTTGCGAGCGGCGCGCTTGTTTAATTCTTCTAATTTTTTTACTTCAGTATCCATTGCTAAAATTTTTCCCGAATCATGCATCAGTGTTGCTAAATGCAAAGATTTTCCGCCGGCTCCGGCACATGCATCTATCACAAACATGCCGGGTTCAACTTTCAAAAATGGTGCAATGAGTTGGCTGCCGGCATCTTGAACTTCAAACAAACCGGTTTTAAATAATTCCGATCCGGTTATATTGCCGCGTTTTTCTAATACCAACGCTTCGGGCGTTAATACTGTTGTATAGGATTGCCAACCGATATCACTCAATTTTTTTTGCAAATCGGGTACGCTTATTTTCAAAGTATTACACCTGATTACGACATCTGCTTGCCGGTTAAGTGCCGTCATTTCTTTTTCAAAAACTTCAACACCCATTTCATTTTCGCCTTGTGCTTGCAACCAATCCGGAATAGAGTGGCGCGTTGCCGGAGAAAGTGACGCAACGCTCGTTTGAGATGCAACGCTTTGCGTCCCTACTTCATCAAGATTTGCTTTTATACTGGCGGGATTTAAACGAATAAATTCCGGAAAATTTGTGGTGTCGAAGCCGCGTAATATTAAATCCACGCCCGGTATTTCTTCAAAATCTCTGCGTTTCAAATCGGAAATATTAAATGCCGCGTCCTTTTTTCGTAAATAACTGTATAAACGTAAATGTCGAACACAATTATAAATAGTTTCGGCAATAAATGCTCTGTCTCGCGCACCCCATTTCGAATTGCTGCGCAAAGTATATTCAACGACTTTATCGGCGTATAAATTTTTTTTGAAAATATCGGTAAGTGCAATAATAACGGCTTCAACGAGTTGTCTGTGTAGTTTCATGGCTGGTTTATTGGTTTATTGGTTTATTGGTAATTGGTTTATTGGTTGATTTATAAACCAATCACCAATAAACCAATTACCAATAAACCAACTAATATGTCACAACAGAAATTGCCGCTCGCTTATCCGATAAAGTTTGAACAAAAGCATCGGCATTTTTTACGCGTCGCGCAAAGACTTCTCCGGAATTTAGTTTGAGTATAACAGATTTTCCGATTTTTCTTATCACATCTATATCTTCAATGTTAACTGAAAGTGCTTCTTCCGGCGTGTCGTAACCATCGCTCGGTCTATCGTAATATAAATTTACTTGTTGGTCTTCCACAACAAAATAAGTTTTCAATGACAATGCGACGACTATTGACGGCAAAAAACTTAAAAAAATGAGCCCTACTAACATTACCGGATTACTGACGATACTGAAAAAGAAAGAAGACAGTAAAATTCCAATTCCTAACCAAGGAGCCCAATTGGTAGTGGTATAAAATTTTTTATCGGACAAATCATTCATAAAGTATTTTTTACGCGGACAAAGCTAAACAAAAAATTATGATTCACATAGCAATTGTCACAACTCAAGAATTACCATTCAAATAAAAAAACGCGCAGAGAAAAATAAATTTCTTTGCACGTTTTGTATTTCAAAAAAAATTTCAAAATCTTTTTTATACTTTTCCAATCCTCGCACCTGAAGGAATGGTCGCATTTTTTTTCACGACGACAATACCTTCGATGATGGAATAATTTTCATTGTCTTCACGCGGTAAATCACTGCTGCCTTTGATGATAACATCATCGCCGATGCGACAATCTTTATCTAAGATAGCTTGTTCTATGTGACAATTTTTACCGACACCGATATGCACTTTATCTTTTTTTAGTAGCTCCTGTAAGTGTTCGTAATAATCCGCGCCCATCATGTAAACATTTTTAAGCACCGATTTTTCTCCGACACGACTACGCACACCAATCAAACACCGCTCGATACTTTTTGAAAGTAAAATTGCACCTTCGGCAACAATTGAACGTTTGAGCGTTGTACCGTAAAATTTTGACGGCGGCAACATACGCGCTCTGGTGTAAGTCAATTTTTCAACATTGTATAAATCGAATTTCGGAATTGGGTCAGTGAGTTCCAAATTAGCTTCAAAAAATGAGCGCACGTTTCCGATGTCCGTCCAATAACCATCGTATTCGTAACTTGCGACAGGTCTGCCGCCTGTGATAGTTGCCGGAATAATTTCTTTACCGAAATCAACGGCATCCGGATGTTCTTTCAATAAATCAATGAGTGTTTGGCGATTAAAAATATAAATGCCCATACTCGCCAAATAAATTTTCCCTTTCCTTTTATTTTCTTTCGACACCGGAGAAACCCATTTTGAGAGTATATCCGCTTTCGGTTTTTCTACAAAACTTTCAATCATCCCTTTCTCGCCAACTTTCATGATGCCGAAATCTGTCGCGTCGCGAGCAATTACGGGAATAGTTGCAATGCTTAATTCTGCTCCTTTCGTGATATGGTCTTTCACCATTTCCAAAAAATCCATTTGATACAATTGATCGCCCGATAAAATTAAGATATATTCGGCATCATGATTCAAAACATGGTGCATAGATTGTCGCACCGCATCGGCAGTACCTTGAAACCAATGCGGATTGTCGGGCGTTTGTTCGGCAGCCAAAACATCTACAAACCCACGACTGAAATTGTCGAAGCTGTACGTATTTTTTACGTGCTGATTGAGCGAAGCTGAGTTAAACTGCGTCAGAACAAAAATGCGACGAATACCGGCATGAATACAATTCGAAATCGGAATATCAATTAAACGATATTTTCCGGCAATCGGCACCGCCGGTTTCGAGCGGTCTTTTGTGAGCGGATACAAACGCGAACCTTGTCCGCCTCCGAGAATAACGCTCACCATCTTTATTGCTTTTTCCATGCTGTTGATTTATATTAGGTTGATTGTTCGTGTTAAAAAAATTTATTAAACTTGCGTTTTTAACCAACCGGAATGTCAGATAAAAACTTCACACAAAAAAAATAAAAAAAAATGAATAAACGACAAAAAATTAAAATTAAAATCTAAAAATTGGATTTTAGCTTTGAGTTTTGAGCTTTTAGTTTTGAGCATTTTACTTTAGCGGCTCAAAGCTCAAAGTTCATAACTCAAAGCTAAAAAATTGCGCTCTAATCATCCGATCATTCTCGCTCATATCTTTTTTTATAATGATGTCGGAAAAGTTTTTACTCTCCAACATTTTTTTGACATCACTGGCATTGAAAGTATTGCACTCAAAATATAAATCACCGCCGACGTTTAAATGTGTTTGTGCAAAATCGGCAATGGTTTCGTAAAACAACAGAGGTTTCGTATTGTGTACAAATAAAGCCAAATGAGGTTCGTGGTCAAGCACATTGGCGTGCATTATTTTTTTCTCTGCCTCGGAAATGTACGGCGGGTTACTCACGATAATATCGAACTTCAATAATTTTTTTTGATGAACCGGATCTAAAATATCAATACATGAAAAATCAATATCAATATTATGTCTGAAAGCATTTCGTCCGGCAGTAATTAAAGCGGATTCACTCACATCAACAGCAGATAATTTTAATTTCGGATTTTTCAAACCCAATACAATCGGAATACAACCGCTGCCGGTGCCAATATCCAAACAAGAAATTTCTTTGCTGCTATTTTTTGTATCTTCCAAAATCCATTCAACTAATTCCTCCGTTTCCGGTCTCGGAATTAACACGGTATTATTTACTTTTAATTTGATGCCGTAAAACCAAGCGAAGCCTACAACATACTGTACCGGAATGCCTTCCAAAAGTTTTTCTTTAACTGTATTATATTGAGATTCTAAAAGGACATCCATCGTCGAATCATTTAAAGAAAGCGACAAACCGTTCAATAAATAATCTTCAAAAACATAACGACAAATACCGCGTGCTTCCGAAGCATCGTACAGTTGTGTCATCAGTGTTTTGAGTTCTTGTTGAGCTTCTTTAACAGTCATTCGTTAAAACTTTTTTGTTTAAAATACGCCCTAATAATTTCCGTAGCCCCTTTATTTGCGTCAATAAATTTAGACACAACTGCTCGCGTTTTTTCATAAAAACTTTCATCATTTAATTGACTCAAACAATTTTGCAATTGCAAAGTATCGGCAATACTAAACGCCCCGCCGTTTAAAACCAAATTCACTGCCTCCGGAAATTTTTGATATTTTGTACCGAAAATAATCGGTAAACCGAATACTGCCGGCTCAAGTGTGTTGTGAATACCGCTACCGAAACCACCGCCGATATACGCAACTGTTCCGTAACGATACATGGAAGAAAGTAAACCGATGCGGTCAATAATGAGAACACGCGGTAGGGTAGTGGTGGCGGAAAGTTTTTCTAACTCGGAATAAGTGATTGCAGATATGCCGAAAGTTTTTTGCAGCGATTCAATACGTTCCGGACTGACATCGTGCGGTACAATGATAAACAGCCAATCCGAAAAATTATTTTCCGGTATTAAAGGTGCAATAACGCGTTCATCTTCTTGCCAAGTGCTGCCGGCGATAAAAGTTATTTTACCTTGAGTGAAGCGTTCAATTAAAGGCAAAGTTTTATTTTCCGATTTTATTTTCAAAACGCGATCAACGCGCGTATCCCCGGTGACAGTGACATTAGTGAAACCGTGTTGTTTTAAAATTTTTTCTGTTTCAATCGTTTGCGCAAAAAAATGCGTAAAGCAAGGCAGTATTTTTCTTAGATAAATACCGTACAAAGAAGTGAATTGTATGGCGCGAAATTGTGCCGCAATCAAGAAAGTCGGAATGTTATTTTTTTTAAGTATTTGCAAATAATTCCCCCAGAAATCGTATTTTACAAAAAAAACTTTTACGGGTTTTATCAGCTTTATAAAACGTTTTGCATTTTTTGGTGTATCAAAAGGCAGATAAAAAATAAAATCTGCTACTGTATCATTCTTCCGAATTTCGTAACCGGAAGACGAAAAAAAAGTAAGAACAGTTTTGACGTTTTTATTTTTGAGACTTTCCAAGACAGGTCGCCCTTGTTCAAATTCGCCGAGAGAAGCGCAGTGCATCCAGACGATTTGTGCACCAGCAATATTTTTTTCCTCAATTTGTCTTTCAATTTCTTGAAATATATTTTTTCTGCCCGCAATCCATTGTCGTGCTTTTTTATTAAAAAACGCGGCGATATGTATTCCGATTTTGAAAAAAAATAAAGAGATATTGTATAGAATCATTTTATTTTTATTTTTCACAAAGTCGCAAAGTCGCAAAACCTGAAAAAATCGGTATAAAAAAAGATACGACGCAATTAAACATCGTACCTTTTTTATTGTCAATTAACAATTCACAATTAAAATCATCCTCCCGTTTCCGTGCGCATTTGACTAATTTGCGCATCCCAAAGTTGTTTTAATTCTTTAGTTTCATTATGGTCACAAAAATCTGTTATGTGCAAAACCGTCTCATTGGTTATCGGCGAACGCGAAATACTAAACTCTAAATATTCATTTAAAGCCGGTGCCTCCTCCCATTCAAAACGCAAAAGTTCATCTTCCCAATCTTCAATTAAAAGAGCAATTTCCGCTTCACCATCCCAAGTAAAAGTGTATTGATTACCGCTGATATCCACTTCATCGCAAAACCAACGCACTAAACACGCCGGTGATGACAAAAACTGATAGACAATCGTTGGAGAGGCACGGAAAATATATTCCATTTTAACAGAAACGCGCTTTACAGCCATCAACAATTAAGAATTAAAAATTAAGAATTAGAATCGACAATAAATAATGGATAATGAACGATGGACGATGGATAATGAACGATGGACGATGGACAGTTTTCTTCAGTTGTCTATTGTCCATCGTCTGTTATCCATTATTTCCCGTTTTGGCTGCAATAAATGATATTTAAACGAGTAAACATAATTTTTATCAAAAAAGATTTTAATTGTATTTTTAATTGCTTTTACCAATATGCCGATTTTTATAAATCAATCGCATCAAACTCGGCAACACCAACAACAACAAAGGAATAGCAACGACAAAACCCCCAATAACGGCAACCGCTAAAGGTTGTTGCATTTGCGCACCCAAACCGATACCGAGTGCTAAAGGTGATAAAGCAAGAATTGCACCAATCGCCGTCATTAATTTTGGACGAATACGCAAAGCTATCGCATATTTAATCGCATCATCAACATTACCTGAAGTTTTTAAGTTATAAAAAAATTGATTTGCAGTAAATATCGCATTTTCTGCAATGATACCGACTATCATAATAATACCGGTATAACTGCTCACGTTTAATGGAATTTTTACGAGATACAAAGCTAAAATACATCCTGTAATGCCGAGAATTGAAATAAAAAGTATGAGTAAAGAAATCAACCAAGCGCGAAATAAAAATAATAAAACCATAAACACGAGAATACACGCGCCAATTAAAATCAGAAGTAATTCGCTGAACGATTTTTGTTGCTCCGAGTAAGCACCGCCGTAGGCAACGGTATAACCTTTCGGTAAAGCTAATTCAGATTGAAAATGTTGTTGAATATCTTTAATCGTGCTGCCCAAATCGCGTTTGTTTAATCGTGCTTTCAGCGTCACGTTAGATTTTAAATCTTCTCTTTTGAGTTCAACTTCGCCACTGATAGCGTGTGTAGAACAAAAAAAAGATAAAGGTTTGGTAGTACCGTCAGGCAAAAAAATGAGTTGTTTATTTATTCTATCCAAACTATTATCTTTAAAATTTATAAATCGCATAATCAACCGTCGCATTTGCTCGCCGTCTTGAATTTGTCCGACTTGCAAACCACCAATCATACTTTGTTGCGCGGGTGATAGTATCGGTGCATTAGCATTTTGTCCAAGTATAACGCCGTCCGTATAAGCCGTCAATTGCATTTGAAAATCCGAAATAGAAATATTGTATTGCGCTAATTTAATTTGGTCGGGCGTAAAAACAATATATGGACTTGCAGGCACCAACCCGTTTTCTATATCAGCTAATCCGTCAATTTTTTGAAGAATGGTTTCTGCTTGACGATCAAGTTTTTCTAAAGTTTTTTGATCATTGCCGAAAATTTTTATTTCAATCGGATCTGGTGTACTCATCAAATCGCCGAGTAAATCGGCGATGCGTTGTCCAAAAGAAAATTTTAATGCCGGTACTGTTGCTTCAATTTCTTTTCTTAAATCATCAATGACTTCCGGCGTTGTTTGTTTATGATTTTTCTTCAACTGAATAAGGCAATCGCCAAAATTTTGCGGAATCACAGCAAAACCTAAATGTAAACCGATGCGCCCCGAATAACTTTCTACTTCAGGATGCGCTAAAATTATTTTAACAGCCATATTTAAAATTTTGTCCGTTTCTTCGAGTGAAGTACCGCTCGGCGTATGGTAATCCAAAACAATCGTACCTTCATCTAATTCCGGTAAAAATCCGGTTTCTAAGTTGCCGTAAGCAAAATAAGCTGAAAGGCAAATTAAAATAATAAACAGTAAAGAAAAAATTGGTTTGTTGAAGAACCAAGTTAACCAAGACAAATTCGATTTTGGATTTTGGATTTTGGATTTTGGATTT
>JAYTNA010000101.1:0-4268 GCA_043748865.1 Saprospiraceae bacterium | reverse complement strand
CTTGGCAGCATTAGCTAATCCCGATTTGCCGGAACTGTCAGCGTAGGTGGCTTTAATTGCCATTGAAGCGTTTACAGCGTTTGTCGCAGTTTGAGCCGTTAGGGCATTTTGTGCGTTTTGTGCGTTTATGGCAGTTTGAGCTGTTACGGCATTGCCGGCATTAGTCGCATATCCGGCAGTAACAGCACTTTGAGCCGTAACGGCACGACGTGTAGAGTCAGCTAACCAAGCGAATTTAGCAGTATCCGATTTCGGGATACTGTTATTAATAATTGTTAATGCCATATTTGCAATAATTGCAGTATCTGCTTTTATCGCACGTAATGCAACGAAGGAAGTATCGGAACGCGACGAGCGGGATGCGTAAATTGAACTGTCGGCACGAGAAGAACTTGTGGCATAAGTAGAACTGTCGGCACGAGAAGCGCGTAAACTGTAAGTTGACGTATCAGATATCCCGGAGCGTGATGCGTAAACTGAACTGTCGGCACGAGAAGCGCGCGTAGCAAAGCCGGCTTTTCCACTTGAGTCGGCATAAACTGCTGTATTAGACTTTTCAGAATATAAAGCATACGGAACGGACACAAGTTGCGTCGTTCCCATTAGTAGATAGTTCGTACCACCGGTAATGTCCATTTCTACTTTGAGATAGTATTTATCTGCTCCCCATTTTATTCCGCTGAAATTTGTTTGCGAACCGCGAGTGCGAGTACCGTTACCTATCAGCAAATCAAATAAGCCGAACCCGTCGGTCGTTACGTTTTGAGTTTCTACCCATTCTTCGTTACCGGAGATGGAATTTTTAAGAATAGATAAACGCAGTTTAACAGGTTGACTTATTAATTCATGTCCTGCCGGATCTGTTGCAACCGCTTGATAGCAAACGAATTGTGGCACTTGTGCCTGAACAACCTCTACACTTAAGCAGAAGGTTATTATAGGAATACCAATTAAGAGGAAAAATCTCTTCATGTGATAGGAATTTAAATTAGTTATGTGATAGAGTCTCTGCTTCCTTATTGAGAAGAAATGACTTGAAAATTGCGACATAAAAAGTTGGTTATCATAAATCGGTTCGGTTATTAATTCGGTTTATAAAATACTTTACAAAAAGTATGAGCATTTTTATTTTCCGCATGAGAAAATAAAAAATAATTAATTTTTTAACGTGAAATCACAAATTTGTAACATGATATTTTGAAACAATAAAGTTCTTAAGGAAAGTTAGAAGGGTGATTGAATTCATTCATATTCAATCTTAGTATCCTTGATTTAATGGTCAGTGTAAGATTTACCAACCATAAACAAAATACTCAAAAACGTTTCACTTTCATTTTTAAGATACATAATAAAATCTAATGCGATTGGTTTACTTTCAAAAATTACAAATGTTTCATATTTTTTTAATTACTTTAAATTATTTCAAAAAAAAGCATTCAAGAAACTTTCTTGAATGCTTTTTTAGTTTGCTAATTGGTTAGTTGATTATTCAAAAAACTAACTAACTAACTAACTAATTATTACAATTATCATATTCCATAGCTGCCGTACGCACACTTTCCAAACTATATTGTCCGTTTCTTGCTTTTGTACTCACACTTAAACAATCTTCCAAATACTCAGATAAACGCGCATTGAAACTTAAAACAAAACTACCCATGTTTAAATTTACGTATTTTTCTTCGTTGCCTTTTTTCAACAATGTTGCACCTTGACGCAAAACATTATTACCGTCAACCCCTTTAACCGATTCAAACGCACGATAAACGCCGATTCGTGATGTTTCGTAAACCACTTGCACTAAGTCTGTTTTATTTGAAAAAATATCTGTCGGATAACGCATGGTGCGATAAGACATATCATCTGCTCTTATTTCTTGCACATCTTCCAAAAAATATAAACTTTCTTTACCGTTGTTGTCCACAATTTTTAAACGCATGCGTTCCATATTGTATAAAAAATTATCTAAAGTACCTTCTTTTTTTGCGCCGGCATTCAATTTACTCGTACTTTTCAAAACGATGTAACCACGCGGAGATATATTCATTTGAGGCATTGAAGCTGATGTCGGTTGACTCGGTAAAAAACCGCTTAAATAAGGACTTACTTGTCCGGATTTTAATTTTTGTTTCCAATCATTGTGTTGCCACAAACGCAATTTAGCCGCATTAACTGCTTTTGCGAAAGCTTCAGCTTCGCCGTTATCAATATCTACTTTTGTCATTAAAGGCACATAACTGAGAGCTTTATCGAAATCGTTGAGTTGAAAGTAAGAATTTGCGGCATTAAAAGCACAAGCGTAATACATACGCTTGTCGTCTTTTGTTTTTAAATTGATGTCATCTTTTTTAGTATCCCAAAACTTGATAGAGGATTTTAAACCGGTGCGTACTGTTTCGTTCATGAAACCATTATCACAAAAAGCGTAAGCGCGTTTAGCATTTTCAATCGAGTTAAAAAAATCTGTGTTTTGTGTATCTGTTTCATCCGATTTTTTCGGGCGATAATAAATAATCTCTCTCAACGTCCGTTGATAGTCAAACAAATCGCGTATGTCTGATGAAATCACTTTCAAATTATTCCGCCATTTGCCGGCAACGAAATCCGGAATACGTGTTTTGAGCTCAAGTCTGCCGATACTATCTGCCGCTTCTATTGAAATAACTCCAGTATTGCTCGCTTTGTAAGTAAACCAATCATCCATCCTTTTTTTATAAATCACGTTACCGGTGCGGTCAGTGAGTGATACTTCAATCGGCGCGTTGTAGTTTTGTTCGTACCAATAATTATTGATGCCTTTTGATTTGTCTTTTTCGCTTTGTTTCAAAACAGCTTTGCGAACACCGACATCATAAACATAGATGAGCATTATTAAATCGCCATTTTGTTGAACGGGTATTAAACCATCGAATTGAAAAAATTTATTTACTTCCGTCGGATTAATATTAAACGCCGAAACATCTAAACCGCGATTATAAATGATGGCTTGATACGTTTTAAAATCTTCGGGCAAAGGTTTTACCGGAACGCGCACGGTAGTGATGTTGAAATTTTCGGTGCGTAAACGTTGAGCGATACTGTTTGAACAACCGTAAATAAGCATTATTGCAAAAAATAAAAAAACTGCTTTCATGTAGAAAAGGTTTAAGTTTTCATTTTAAAATAAAAAAAATATTTTGTCTGCAAATGTATTTTCATTTAATTAATCAAAAGAAGTTTGTGGAAAAAAAATTTCTTTTCTTTCCTTTTCATTCTTGATTGTTCTTTGTTCATTATTCATTTAACTATCTTTACGTTTCTAAAAATTTCCTTGGCTTATATGACTACACAATTCAAACATTTTTTAGAAAAATTTCCTGGAGGCACACCGCCAATTACTTTAAGCGATGACACGCATCACGTTTTTTCTTTAGAAAATAAACCGCTGACGGAAAAAATGATTGCTGATTTTATCACACGCTACGAGCCTAAAGAAGCAGATGAATTTACGGAATACGTGCCTTGTTTTCGTCTGCCGAACAGAAATGATATGGTCACACTCGTGTTTTGGAAAGCAAGTTTACTTTCTTACGATTATATCGTTGCGACTTACAATCATAAAACGAGTTTAATGATTGATAAAAAAGTAGTCGCAGGCACTAAAGTTTTAGATGATAAAACCGTAAAGCGCATAGTAGCTGTTATCGGAGAAGATTTTTCGGTGACGGCAGCAGAAGGTTTAGAGGTGAATAATTCCTTTGATCCCGAAAACACGAAACCGCGCAGATATTTTGTCACGGAAGATGGTTTTATTGAACAAGAATATTAGTTAGTTGGTTAGTTAGTTGGTTAGTTAATCTAAACATCTAAACTAACTAACTAACTAACCAACTAACCAACTAACCAACTAACTAAATTCAGACATTTTAACTGATTTTTTAAACGTTGTTTTTTATAATTGACATCATAATTATTAAACTATCCCAATAACTGTCTTTCTGTCATAAAAACATTTATAGCACGATATTAGAAGTTTAATTAGGTTGAATAGCTCTACTGTTGTTTTTTTTTGAGAAAATGTAACACATCATAGCTTTTGAGAGTTTAAAGTAATGTCCGAAGAATAATACTATCCGATATTTGAAACCTCTGAATAATCGGAATTTTAAAATAGTATTGCTGCCGACAAATTTTACAACATGCCGGATAATAAATTTTGAATGTGTGCGAACCGACGTTTTTTGCCCGGTCGGGAACTAAAAACTAATTAATTGCATCTTTCATAATTT
>JAYTNA010000100.1:0-3584 GCA_043748865.1 Saprospiraceae bacterium | reverse complement strand
ATCCTTAAGATCAGGCAAAGGTCCTCAAGCAAAAATTGATGATATTGTTTCTTTTAATTTTTCGGTAAAAAAAGATACCGCGACTGTTTTTTCGTCGGCAGCACAAGGTCAACCGGCGCAAGAAATTTTAAAAGACCCGAAAGGTATTCAAGATCCGTTTTATTCTTTTTTGACAAAAAGTTTATTGACGATGAAACAAGGCGACAGTGCCGCTTTTACTTTAAAAGTAGATACGATGAAAGTAAAACCTAAAGGCATGGAAAACGCAAAAGTGATTGTGGTCAATGTCGGTATGAATGATGTGAAATCGGAAAAAGATTTTCTCGCCTCGCTCCCACCCGACCAACAAAAACAATTTCTTTCTCAGAAAAAAGGTTTAGCCATTCAAGAACGTTTACAAGGAAAGAAAACTGAAATCCAAGCTATCGGTCAAGGTTTAGTGGCGGCATCGGCAGTATTTGTTGCACGCGGTAAAAGTGTCGGCGACTCGACGACTACTGCGGCTTCACAGTTTGCTTCCGGTAAATTACCGGCAAACGTGCAAACAACAGCTTCCGGTTTGAAATACGTCATTTTAAAAGAAGGCGGTGGCAAATTACCGGCTGATGGCGATTTAACTTTTGTTCATTACTACGGTTGCACAAAAGCGGGCGTGAAATTTGATGAGTCTTTCACGAAAGGTCAGCCTTTTGCATTTCCTGTCGGTATCGGACAAGTTATTCCGGCTTGGGATGAAGCAGTTAAATTAATTAAAGAAGGTTCTTCTGCTATTATTTTTGTGCCGTCTGCTTTAGGTTATGGCGAAAAAGGTTCCGGTGCTATCACTCCTAATACGGATTTGGTTTTTTATATTGAAGTTTTGAAAACGATTTAGGATTCCTCCAAAAAGTTTAATGATACATCTTTCGGTTTGAACAAAAAAAACATCGCAAAGAAAAATTAATTTTTCTTTGCGATGTTTTTTTTATATCTGAACTCGACTTCGAGAAAATTAAATTTTTTCCGAAAAACAAACGCCTTATCACAACGTTTTATTAATTTGCGCAAGATTACGCAGAGTAAATTAAGAATCATGAATTACGGATTTAAAAACGTGTTTTGTGTTTCTTAATTTGCCCTCCGTAATTCGTAATTTTTTTACGATTAACGAATAAAAAATGACAAAATATATCCTCATATTCTTCATTGCTCATTGTTCATTGTTCATTAATAAAATGTACGCTACGCACAACCGTGCGGGTGAAATTCGTTTGGAACAAATTGGATCTCTGACTTTGCGTGCAACGATTATTACTTACACAAAAGCCAGTAGCGTTTCGGCTGACCGTCCGGAACTACCTATTATATGGGGTGACGGCAGCGTGGATACACTCAAACGTGTGAATGGCGGCGGTGCAGGTGAATCTTTACAAGGCGACATTAAGCGCAATTATTACATCGGTACGCATACTTTCCCCGGACGCGGCACCTATCGTATCGGTATGATGGATCCGAACAGAAACGGCGGTATTTTGAACGTCAATTATCCGAACTCCGATTTAATTCCGTTTTATATTCAAACTTCATACACATTTTTAAGCTCCAATTTTCAAGGATTTAACAGCACACCTCAACTTTTACAACCGCCTGTAGACAAAGGTTGCGTCGGAAAAGTTTTTATTCACTCGCTCAACGCCTACGATCCGGACGGCGATAGTTTGGCTTTCCGATTGATTACACCGCTTCAAGCAAACAATGTACCCGTTCCATTTTATATTTTTCCGGATAAAATAAATCCCGGTGTTAATAATACTATTTCTTTAGATGAACGCACCGGACAATTTGTTTGGCGCACGCCTCAAAAAAAAGGTGAATATAACATCGCCTTTCAAATCATTAGTTATCGCGGCGGCACCGCAATTGACACGACGATACGTGATATGCAAGTTGTAGTGGATGATTGCAATAATAATCCGCCGAATGTTCAAACGATTGATAAACTTTGTGTAATTGCAGGTACGTTGATAAAATTTCCGGTGCGCGGAACCGATCCGGATGTAGGCGACAAAATCACGCTCACCGCACTCGGTGGACCGTTTGTTGTGCCAATTAGCCCCGCCGTTTTCAAAGGTTACAGTACTTATACATTGCCACCGCTTACGGATAATTTTATATGGCAAACGACTTGCGAACACATTGCACAATATCCGTACATCGTCGTGTTTAAAGCGCAAGATAATTTTTACGACACAACTGGTTTGGTAGATTTAAAAACCGTTCAAATCAAAGTGGTCGGACCGCCGCCATTAGATGTTCGCGCCGTTTCCGCTAACGGCAATACGCTCATTAGTTGGCAAAAACCATATATCTGCGAAAATGCCGCCGACCGATATTTTTTTGCGTTTTCTGTTTGGCGCAAAGAAGGGAGTAATGCGTTTACACCGGACACTTGTAATCCGATAATAGAAGACAAAGGTTACGACCGAATCGCTTTCGATACCATGTTCACTATGGTAAATGGGCGTTATACTTTTACGGACAAAGCGGTTGAAAGCGGCAAAACTTATTGCTATCGAATTGTCGCGCATTTCGCCAAACGCACCAACTTGGGTAATCCTTATAATCTCGTAGAAAGTTTGCCTTCCAACGAAGCATGTGTGCAGCTGCAACGCAGTTTGCCGCTCCTTATTAACGTTTCTGTCGAGACAACAGATGCTGCCAACGGTACAATGACTGTGCGTTGGATAAAACCATTGCCCGTTGATTTAGATACAATTCAACATCCGGGTCCTTATAAGTTTACAGTGCAACGCGCCACAGGTATTACGACGACAGGGTTTACTGATATTGCTACAATAGGTGGTGTACAGGGGCAAGCCCTGTCCTTACTTGACACTGTTATTTTGGATACAAAATTGGCGACAGTTACTACACCTTATACTTATCGCATCGGTTTTTATTTCAAAAAAGATTCGTTGCTTGGTTATTCAAGTCCCGCATCTTCTCATTTTTTAACCGTTAAATCGAGTGATAAAGTCAATTATTTATCCTGGCAAAAACAAGTGCCTTGGACGAATACGCAATACGATGTTTTCAGATTGAACAATACGACCGGCAATTACGATTCCATCGGAAAAAGTGTGACGACATTTTACATTGATACGAATTTGATTAATAAAAAAGAATATTGCTACTATATACGTGCCGTCGGCACATACAATATCGTCGGCATCAATTCGCCACTCATTAATTTATCTCAAAAAACGTGTGGCACGCCGATTGACAGTGTTCCGCCTTGCCCGACAACTTTATCGGTTTGCAATTTATGCAATCCGAAATGCACCGTTACTGACAATACGAATGTATTGATGTGGTTAAATCCGAAAAATTTATGTAAAAACTCCGCCGATGTAAAATATTATACGGTTTATTTCAGCGATACAAGAGGCGGAACGGTTGTAAAAGTGACGACAATAAACAATCCAAAGGATACCTCTTTCGTACATTTAACGCCGTCGGGAACAGTAGCCGGTTGTTATTACGTCACGTCCACCGACAGCGTTGGTAACGAAAGTCAATCGTCAAATACGATTTGCGTAGATAAC
>JAYTNA010000099.1:0-3597 GCA_043748865.1 Saprospiraceae bacterium | reverse complement strand
GCAGCCTCTTTCGTTACGGAAGGAAAATCATCTAAAAATTCCGCAAGACTTTCTCCACCTTCAATATAATCAAAAAGGTTTTTTATTGGCACCCGTGTTCCCATAAAAACCGGCGTACCGCTCATTATTTCTTCATTAATACTCACTTGACCGTAAAGCATAAAATATTTTTGAGGCAAAGTTAAACATTCTTAAATAAAATTGTAATTTTTATTTGGCGTGCATATTTGAGTTTTAAATAAAAGAACGCGGTTACTCGCATAGGAGACGCTCGGATAGTGCGTAAAAAATCTAAAGATTTTCACGAGTGTTTGAGTTTTTTTGAAGAGTGTGTCATACTTTTTGCGAGTGGGGAACACCTATAGC
Organism: Saprospiraceae bacterium; assembly: GCA_043748865.1. Lineage (GTDB taxonomy): Bacteria > Bacteroidota > Bacteroidia > Chitinophagales > Saprospiraceae > JAAFJT01. The sequence goes on along the minus strand of JAYTNA010000099.1, from coordinate 3,231 downwards.
AAACCGATGTGTTAAAGACTAATAATTTCCTTTATCAGTTCTTTTCGAGCATAAAATGCTCGGCTCTTAGAACCATGTCCGGCACCTTTTGTTCTGGCTTGAATCCGATATAATTAATTCCAAATGTACTTCTCAAAGTAAAGAAATCTTGACCTACGAATTTTTTAAACTATCTGATTTAATTTCCAAAAAGCAGTTGGATAAAGTTCTAAAAAATGTTTTTCACTTATAGGAAAATTTACGCCGTCTATACCTTCATTAAAAATTCTATTTTTATTACAGTAAATAAAATGAGTAGCATACCCACCGATAAGCAATAATTGAACTTCAATAGTTTTACCTGTGTTAGATTTTACTAACTCCAAAATTTCCGGACTTGAGTATGTTTGCATATTATACTTTGCGATACTTTCCGTTACCAACAAATTCTATCAATCCTTGATTTCTCAAAAATTGAAGTTGTTGTCTAATTTTATCTTTAATATGCTTATTGCTTGGATACTTTAACATCAATTCATTTTCAAAAGAATAAATTTCTTTCAATGTAAAGACATTATTTTTTATTTTATCAATACAAAGCAGGATGTCTAAAATCCAACCTCTTTTTTCAACTTTTTTTGTTTTTAGAAAAGAAGTGTTCGCCCATTTTTCAATTACTTTTTGCGGAGAAATAATTTCGGAATTTTTTATTAAAAAAATACGACCACTTTCAGGAATTTTAGAAATTTCAATAGTGCAACCCACCCAACCTGATCTTCTTGAAGTATCGCTTAACGGTTTTCTTTTCTCTATAATCTCCGGTACAAAAAAATACTTGGGAATTATTAAGAAATTACAGACAGATAATTTTAATTTATTATAATTTAAAAAAAAGAAATTTGGGTTGTTTTCGGAATTAATTCTCTCTATCATTGTAGAGTAAGCACCATCTACTATTTTGTCTCCTAACGTATTTCCATTCTTACTTTTAACTTCAAATTCTTCGCTACAATTTATGCAATAGAAATCTGCAACCGGTTTATTATTTTCAAATTCATTTAAACTATTATATCCGCAATTTGGACAATAACTATTTTTCTTAACCCAATTTTCAGATAGTACTCTCGCAATTTGAGAATTGCTTGAATATTTATCTGCCAAACCCATTTCAAAATTCAAATTCATTAGTTAATTTTCCTTTCGTATTTAATTGAGGTGGAGATTTTTTTTGAAATCTTTTTCCGGTTAAAATTATCCAATTGCGAGCAAATAAATTTTCCAACAAAGATATAAAATCTATTGGGTTTTTCAGCTTTGAATTTTCGATTTTCGATTTTAAAAAATTCCAAAAAAAAACTTGTACGAAAAAAAAAATTCGAAAATGTTTTCAAAAAAAATTTCAAAAATATTTTTTCAAAAAAATTTGCGCGAAAAAATTTCAAAAACGTTTTCAAAAAAAAATCCAAAATCCAAAATCCAAAATCTAAAATCGAATTCACACTGCCGAAAATAATTCTGCCCATTTATTGCCGTCCGGCACACCGAGACCGGTACAAGCATCCCAACCGACTTGCGCAGTGAAACCTTTTTTTGAAAGCGTGGTGATATTGTCGCCTTGTGTGATGTCTCTAAAAATTTCGGGATGCGCATATATAATCGGATGAATGAACCCAACGGAAGTACTGCTCAATTGATTCAATAAAGCGATGAGTCCGGCAATAAGTGGTGCAACAGCACTCGTTCCGCCGATAATATAATTACCGCCATCAATTAAAATGCGATAACCGGTGCGCGGATCGGCATCGCCGGCAACATCGGGCGTACCACGTCCGACAAAGTTTGTTCCGGAGATGGAAATCGGCACCCCTATATTTTTTTGATAATCCGGCAGAGGAAAAAAATCGCTCACGCCACCGCCACCGGCTGAAGATGCGCTCTCATTCCAAACCGATTCAGAACTGATTTGATTATTCGCTGCAACAAGTTTTGTGCCACCGCATGCCAACACATACGGACTAGAAGAAGGAAAATCTAAATGTACATTATCGTCAGTTGTAAAACCGTCACTGCTGCCTTGATCACCTGAAGCTGCACAAACTGTCACACCTAATAAACCGGCGGATTGAAACGCATCATTATATGCATTGAGCGATTGCGTCGTCCAAGTATTTTCCGAACCGCCCCAACTGATACTGATTACTGTCGGTTGATTCACATCGTCGTGAATAGCAGCGAGTATGGCGTTTAAAAAACCTTGATCTGTATTTGGTGCGTAATACACCACAATTTTCGCCGCCGGTGCAACACATCCTGCTACTTCAATATCCAACATAACTTCACCATCTGCACTGTTCGCGTCTCCTATCGCTTTGTTCATCGCACCATCCACGCCGACTGAAATTACGGTAGGAACACGTATATTTAATTGTGTGAAATAAGTCGTTAAGTCTTTTTGCGTATGTCCGCCGTCCAATTCAATAATGGCGATACATTGTCCCGCACCGTCAACGCCGACAGGAAAGTTATACAGCGCGGCAATTTCTGTCGGATAAAATGCCGTAGCATCCGGTGCCAAATCACGCGGTTGAAACGCGCCCGTTGAAACGCCGGATTTCACGCCGCTTAAAATTTGAAAATGCGTATGCGCACTTAAACGTGTATCGAAACCTAAAACGCCTTCGATAATATCTTTTAAACTATCCGGCACATAAACATAACCGGTGCGTCCGCGAAATTTTTTACCCGTTACATCGGTGTAGTGATACAATTGTACACCGAAAACGGCACAAATTTGTTCAGCGTGACCTTTTATTTGTACGGTGCGTTTACCGATATTGATGTGCGTTACCGTCAATCCGTAGGCAGCCGAAAAAGCTGTTACAGCATGAATATCATTGTCGTCGGCTCCGAAAGTTGTCGCAAAGTCTTTTCGAGATAGTTGCGCTATTTTTCCGTTGGATTGTAGCGTTGTCGGCATTTCTTTTTTTCGACGCAGCAACAAAGTGAGTTTGATAATTTCATTTTTGCGCACCGGCTTTTGCCGGCCGCCTTCGGGTGCTTTTTTGAAACTGTCTTTAAGTGGTGACATACCTATTGCCGGAACATTTGGGTTGTTTTTGGTTTTTGCCATTGGTAGTATTTTATTAAGTGTGTTTAAAATTTTTCTTTTTTGATGTTGCTTTTGCAATAAAGTTCAAAAAGGGTAAATATTAATTGTGCTTTGTGAACTTTGTGATAAACTTTGTGTCCTTT
>JAYTNA010000098.1:0-3384 GCA_043748865.1 Saprospiraceae bacterium | reverse complement strand
TCATTCGCGTCATATTTATTTTGATATTTGTACCAATGTGCAACCGTTCGCGCCATACACGCATAAGTGTTGGTTAATTCTTGCAAAGTACTTTCTCCGCCGCCGAGAATAATTGTAAGTCCGTAGTGTTCCGCAGATTTTGTGAACGAATGAATACCCAGACGCGGTAATTGATGGTGAAAGTTTTCGACACCATATTGCGAAAGTAAACGCACAAACGGTATATTTAATGAACGCGCCAATGCGCGCCGCGCCGGAATAACACCATCATAAGTTTCGTTAAAATTTTCCGGATGATAGCCACCCATATCCGTCGGAATATCAGTGAGCATCGCGTTGGGTGTGATCTCGCCTTCTTGTTGTGCGAGTGCATACAAAAAAGGTTTCATAATGCTGCCGGTTGAACGCGGTGCGCGAATAATATCCACGTCTTCGCCGTTTTCTTTGCCGGCATTCGTATTGCCTACATAAGCGACGATATTTCCCGTTTCGACTTCCATCACCAAAGCTGCCGCATTGTGAATACCGTTTGACAGCAAAACGTTTTGATGCCATTGCAGCGTTTGTAGCACGCGTTTTTGCAATTCAATGTCAATGGTAGTACGTAGCCTTGAGCTTTGTACTTTGAGCCTTGAGCTTTTATAACTTAGCAGCAGCTCATTGCTCAAGGATAATTGCTCATTGATATTAAAAACGCGATCCAATAAATGCGGTGCCAATTGCGGCAGTGGCAATGGTTTTTCGGGTAGAGGTTCTTCTTGTGCGAGTTCGTAAGTAGTTTTATCTATAATTTTTTTTAAAAAGAGTTTTTTTAAAAGGCGGTTGCGTTTATTCAATAAGGCTTCACGATGTTTTGCTAAATGTATCATCGACGGTGCATTGGGTAAAATCGCTAAAGTGGCTGATTCTGCCCACGATAATTGGTTTGGGCTTTTTCCGAAATATCGCCACGATGCAGCTTCAATTCCTACAACATTACCGCCATAAGGTGCATTGGAAGCATACAATTTTAAAATTTCGCGTTTATTGTGCGTCATTTCTAAGCGTGTGGCTTGTATTGCTTCAATTATTTTATTCCAAACGTTACGTGCACTACCTTGTCGCGACATCCGAATCACCTGCATCGTAATCGTAGAACCGCCGCTCACAACTTTTTTATTTTTCAGATTGGAAGCTACCGCTCGTACAAGCGAAAATGGATTTATGCCGGCGTGTTGGTAAAAATGTTTGTCTTCAAAATTGATGAGGCATTTTGTGTATTTTTCCGGCACTTTTTCTATATCCGGAAATCGCCACTGCCCATCTTTAGCGATACGTGCGCCCAATAAATTGCCGGATTTATCTTCAAGCACTTTACTTGACGGTGTATTGAAAAGATTTTTGGGTAAACAAAACCAGAAAAGAAATATTACTATGACGGACACTAAGCGATAGAATTTTGGACTAAATACCATGGGCAATAGATGTCGGATAATAAACTTGTTTCCTTTCGTCAAAAAAATTCTTTTCCATCGTCTATTGCGCATCGTCTACTGTCTTTAATCCAAAAATATTTAGAATTTATTCTTCCACATCATACTCTCAACGGGTTTTTCACTGCGTTGATTGTATTTCGCATTTGGTTTTGTATTGTACATATTATTCACTGCGCCGTCCACTTTAAAATAAATGAGTTGACCAATCGGCATACCGGCATAAATGCGCACCGGCAATACACAGCTAATTTCTAAAGTCCAATGATTGCAAAAACCGACATCTCCTTTTCCGGCAGTTGCGTGAATATCAATACCGAGACGACCGGTGCTTGATTTGCCTTCCAAAAAGGGAACAGCATTATGTGTTTCCGTATATTCTAAAGTAACTCCGAGATACAATTTGCCGGGTTGTAAAACATACCCTTCTTCCGGAATTTGAAAATGCGAGATCGTGTTGTGTTTTTTTGCATCTAAAATGGCATCATCGTAGAGTGCTAACCATTCACCGAGATGCACATCGTAAGAATTTGTACCTAAACACAAAAGGTCGAACGGCTCTATAATAATTTGCTTATCTGAGATACTTTTTAATATTTTTTTATCGGAAAAAATCATAAAAAATTTAATGATGAATGATGGAGGGTGAATGATAAATGAAAATAAGATTCATCCTTCATCACTCATCCTTCATCATTTGAAAATTTTACCAAATCTTCGCTCTATTCACCGGTTCTTTATACATTTTATCGCCGGGTTTTACATTAAACACGTCGTAAAACGCTTGAATATTTGTTAAAGGACCATTGGCGCGGTATTTTCCCGGTGAGTGCGGGTCCAATAAAACTTGTTGTGCTTCACTTTCGGAACGCATATTCGCACGCCAAACTTGTGCCCAAGATAAAAAGAATCGTTGGTCGGGTGTGAAACCGTCAATTTTATCTTTACTCATCGCTTGAGGCGAATAAGTTTTAAAGGCTTCGTAAGCCATAGATAAACCGCCAAGGTCTGCCAAATTTTCACCGAGTGTGAGTTTACCATTCACGGGAACTGTATCTAAAACCCGATAAGCACTGTATTGGTCTTCAACCATTTTTGCCTTCGAATCAAATTTTTTAGAATCGTCATCAGTCCACCAAGTTTTTAAATTGCCTTCAGCATCATATTGTCTGCCTTCATCGTCAAACCCATGCGTCATTTCGTGACCAATTACGGCAACAATACCGCCGTAATTTACGGCATCATCCGCATTCGGATCGTAAAAAGGAAATTGCAAAATACCCGCCGGAAAAACGATTTCGTTCATCGAAGGATTGTAATACGCATTTACCGTCGGCGGAGTCATACCCCATAAAGTTTTGTCAACAGGTTTACCCAAATGATTAATTTCGTCTTTGTACAAAAATTTGCGAGCGTTTAATACATTTGACAAATAACCATTCGTTTTATTAATGTTCAACCCGGAATAATCTTTCCATTTGTCCGGATAACCAATTTTTCTGATAATCGCACCAAGTTTGAGTTGTGCTTTCGATTTCGTAGCATCGCTCATCCAATCCAAACCGGCAATACGTTTTTGAAAAACTTTATTCATATTGTCCAACATGGTCAACAAACGTTGTTTGGCTTCCGGCTTAAAATACTGAGAGACATACAATTGTCCGAGAGCTTCGCCCAACATTCTGTCCGTATTATTGCCGACACGTTTCCAACGCGGCTGCATTTCTTTTTGTCCCGAAAATAATTTTCCAAAATTAAAACCTTCATTAACGAAAGACTGCGGCATAAAAGCCATATTCGCTTTCAAAACATCGAATTGTAAATAATATTTCCATTCATCGAGTGTAGCGGTTTTCAAAAGTGTATTCAATTCTTTGAAATACAAAGGTTGTGCTACGATGTAGTAAGCGTT
>JAYTNA010000097.1:0-2724 GCA_043748865.1 Saprospiraceae bacterium | reverse complement strand
TCCACCAACTGTCTGCACTTACACCACTTGGAGGTTGCGGAGTGGTTGTAATTGTGGTATTGCTGTGTATATTTAATGACCCTTGCGGTACAGCAATATCACTATTATTAGTTGGTCCGCTATATTTTGCTAAGCGTTTAGCTGTACAATAAACTGTCGGCAATATAACCGGTTCATCGCCCATGCCGTCGGGGTCAATCAACCCTACCGGATTATTTTTGACATAAACATACGGCGACCAAGGCGTGTACATTTCAGCTAAAGGGTCTGTTCCGTTCCACCGTCCAATTGCCGGATCATACCATCTTGCACCGTAATCATTCCAATTTAAACCGAAATCATCGTTCCATTCTTTGCCGTTGTATTGATATTTGAACGCACCGCCCGCACCGTTTACATTCGCGCCGTGATTGAGACCGAAGGGGTAGTAAGCATTTACTTGTACAACAGTCGGTACAAGTACGCCGTTGTTGTTTGCATCTATTCCTTGAAAAACAACTCTTGTGTTGCCCAAATGATCGCGCAAAATATAATTGTCACTGTATGTGCCGCTTGTTTCTCGTTTGGTAAAACCTTCCGCGTTCGGTATGATGCCAATCAACGCCGTTTCCGGATGCGCCACCGTTCCGCCCGGCGTATTGGTATATTCAACACCGCCCACATAATACCGGTCGTTGTTAATAATCGAATTGATGCCGGGATAATAATTGCTTTTCGCTTTTATCAGTTTATTGCCTGCCGCGTCGTAAGTAAACAGCAATTGATTGCCGTTGGTGAACGTTATCACCATCGGCAAATTTATGTAATTGTACAGAATATTGCTGATGCCTTTGTCGAGGCGCAAACCGTTATCGTAACGGAATTCGTTTTTCGTATAAAAATTTTGTGTGCCGTTATTACTGTACAATAAGCGGCGCGGAAGCCGAACATAAAGCCGGAGGCATTTTTATGTTCTTGATTTTTTCTTTGTTACTTTCTTTTGTATCAAGACAAAAGAAAGAAAAATCACGCACGGTAATATATGGCTTGTGCTTTTTCATTCCCAACTGTCAACTGTCAATTATCAATTAAACTTGCCGCTCGTACATTTACTTTCTTTTGTCTTGAAACAAAAGAAAGTAACAAAGAAAAAGTCAAGAACATAAAATCGCCTCCGGCTTTATGTTCGGCTTGGCTTTTCAAAACGTTTTTAAATTATAAAACAACAACCGCGTACACCGGCAGCAAAACCTTTTTTTAAACAGCCTTTCAAAGAGCATGTGCGTTACGCACCGGTAGCGGTGTTGTACCGATACCGAGCGTAAATTTGTTTGCGTTTTATGAACGCTTAATGCGAGCGGGAAAACCTTTGGCAGAAGAAAAAATGTAGAGACGGCGATTCATCGCGTCTCCATGTAGGCGCGGCAAAAAATGACCGGCAAAACGTTTGTACCCTGCGTTGATGAGAGACGCGATGAATCGCCGTCTCTACATTTTTCTGTGCCGCACCCGACCAAACATTTTTTAATTTTAAAAACAACCGCGCACCGGCAGCCGGAAACCTTTTTTAAAACAGCCTTTCAAAGAGCGTGTGCGTTACGCATCGGTAGCGGTGTTGTTCCGTTACCGAGCGTAACTTTTGTTTGTATTTTATAAAACGCTTAATTCGATCAATGATTAAGCATCATTTAACGCATATTTAAATAATCTTTTAGCTATTTGACCTTCATTTGGAATAAAGTCTAAGCTTTGAATCCAATCTTGAACGAATTCTTTCGCTAAAAATACTTCAATTAAATAATAATATTTTTTATTACCATTGATTTTAATTCCGTTATCACCATCTTTCCCATATGAAAGAATAATATCCGAATTAAAGTCTTCTTTATTTTCTTGAAAAATTATTAATTCATCATCGACATCCGTAATAATTTTTACAAAATCAATTAATTTCATGATTAGATTTTTTTTATTTACCCCAAATTGAAAACCCGCCTATCCCGTTTGGATGAAGAGTTTCCCAAAATTTGCTATTAATTGTATGTTGATATTTTGGAACAAGTTGCATAATACCTGCTTTAGCATCATGATGCCAAACCCAATTTAATGGGGATTTTCCAAGAATTGAACCAGTTTCAAATTTTGGTATTGCTATACCTAAACGCGAAATAGAAGTAGATAAACCTATATCTGATGATAAAGCTAATTCAAGTGCTTCATTAGCTGCCTTAAAGTGCGCCCCTCTATAAACATTTGGATATAAATCGCTTGTGAGCTCCATTTCAAATGCTACAGAATAATAAGCACCAGTACCACTTTTAATAGCTAATTCAGATTCCGCTTCAGCTACTTCAACTCCAGCTTTAGCTAATACTTCGACTTGGCTTTCGACAACCATTTTCTGCACGCCTTTCTTAGCTATTGCTTTAATTCCTGCTTTACCTAAATTTACTAAAACAGATTTTACTAAAAATACATCAGTTATTGCCAAAACTCCATAAAAAGTACCTTGCCACGGATGTCCCGTATTAAAAGCATCGCGTGAATCAAGTCCGCTTCCATAGACAGGAATATATCTATCTAACCCGAGTTGACTTATCGGGATAGGTGGTAGTATTGGTGTATTTGTTGCACCGCTGCCATTTCCCAATTTTGGTGTACTTGTAGGAACATAAAGCTGCATGGTTGACATACCATTATATTTGGGTAGTCGCGTTGCTGTACAGGTAACTGTACTTAAAGTAC
>JAYTNA010000096.1:0-2068 GCA_043748865.1 Saprospiraceae bacterium | reverse complement strand
ATCGAAATCATAAAGCTGAATTTGAAAACATTTCTGCCGCTATTTGTGCCGCTATACACAATCTGAAATTATCTTAATTTATATTTGAACGAGTCTATTCTTAAAGAATAAAATTGGATATCACTACAACGTCTTCAAAAACTTCGGAGCCTCACGTTTTTTCGTTGCTTGTTCAAAAGCATACGCTAATGAAATAATTTTAGCTTCGTCCCAAGCCGTACTTATGAAAGAGAAACCCACCGGCAATTCCAAAACTTTCCCCATCGGAACGGTAATGTGCGGATAACCTGCCATCGCTGCGGGCGATGTAAAACTGAATCCGGTGTCGTAATCCCCGTTGATAGGATCAATGCAACCCGGCAAACCCACACTCGTTCCGCCAATGGCATCTAATTTGTTAGTTTTTAAAATATCGTCAATAATTTTTTTTGCACCAAGCGATTTTTGCAGCGCGTCTTTATACGCTTTGGTGTTCAAATCGCCTTTTGCTTCGCACTGCTCTAAAATTTCTTGTTTGAAATATGGCATCGCTGTTGCTTCATTTTGTTTATTGAAAGCGATCACATCTTTCAGCGATTTCACTTTAGCATTGGCGGTCGCCAGATATTTATTCACACCGTCTTTAAATTCGTATTTCAAAACTTCAAATTCCGCATCGCCGAGCGGACGCATGAGTTTTGCAAGTTCAATTTCTACAACTGTTGCGCCTTGCGCTTTCAAAACTTCAATCGCTTGTGTGTAAAGTGCAACAACACCTTCATGTCCTTTTAAAAAAGATTTTTCTATACCGATGCGTTTACCTTTAAGTGCACCGGCGTTTAAGTTTTTTGTAAAATCTTTTTCAATTTTTGCTTCTTTGATTTCCGACGTATCATCACTGTCACCGCCCGAGAGCGCACTCAATAAAATTGCGGCATCGCGCACCGTGCGTGCCATCGGTCCGGCAGTATCTTGCGTCGCGGAAATAGGAATGATGCCGTTGCGACTCCACAAGCCCACCGTCGGTTTTATGCCGACAAGTCCGCAATGCGACGAAGGTGCAATAATAGAACCATCTGTCTCAGTACCGATACCAATCGCACATAAATTTGCCGACACCGCCGCTCCCGTTCCGGAACTCGAACCACTCGGATTTCTGTCGAGTATAAAGGGATTGTGCGTTTGTCCGCCGCGACTGCTCCAACCACTCATCGAGCGCGTTGAACGAAAATTTGCCCACTCACTCAAATTTGTTTTTCCGAGCAACACCGCACCCGCTTCGCGCAATTTTTTTACGATAATCGCATCAGCACTTGCCATATTACCTATCATAGCAGTTGCACCGGCAGTTGTCATCATTTTATCGCCGGTGTTGATATTGTCTTTTATTAAAATCGCAATACCGTGCAAAGCACCGCGAATTTTTCCAGTTTTGCGTTCTGCATCCATTGCATCGGCAATTGCCAAAGCGTCCGGGTTTATTTCTATGACTGAGTTAATCTTTGGTCCGTTTTTATCAACGGCTTCAATGCGTTTCAAATACATTTCCGTGATGCTGCGCGATGTCAATATGCCGCTTTGCATTTTTTGTTGCAGCGCATCAATCGTCATTTCATTGAGTGCGAAATCATCGGTGAAAGTTGTTGCGGCAGCATTTATTGTTGCTTTTTCTTTATTGCCGGTGTCGGTTTTACATTCCGCATTTGCAAGTGCTGTGAGTGTTAAACCGGCAAGCGATGTGTTTCTTAGAAAATTTCTTCTTTTCATAAGTCTTATTATTATTTAGAGACAAATCTAATAAAAGATTTTGAAACGGAAATTATAAGTGCCGGAACAAATGTTTATTTTTGTTCTAAAATTAAAAACTATTCAAAATGATAGAGTTATAATTTAAATTCCGTTGCTGCGTGTTCTTGATAAATTGCTGCCGTATTTGAAGCATTTGAAAATGCCTTTGAAACGAGAACTATAGAGCCGCTTGATATTAATGTTTGGTAGTGATTTAAAATGTATGCTATGGTTGTTTAATAAAAAATAGTTGTTTTTCAACAAAAGAGGGCAAAACCACATTGAATTTGTATGTGCGAAA
>JAYTNA010000095.1:0-6165 GCA_043748865.1 Saprospiraceae bacterium | reverse complement strand
ATCGAAATCATAAAGCTGAATTTGAAAACATTTCTGCCGCTATTTGTGCCGCTATACACAATCTGAAATTATCTTAATTTATATTTGAACGAGTCTATTGTGATGCAAACTCAAAAATATAAAAAAACAGAAGGCAATCCGTTTGCAACAGGTGCCGATTCTAAAATTAATGTCGGCGTTGACGGTAAAATTGCCGTCTCGAGCGATATGATTCTCGATTTCACGATAAATCCGGATTTCGGGCAAGTTGAAGCCGATCCGTCGCAAGTCAGGATTGATGGCTTTCAAAGTTTTTTCGATGAAAAAAGACCCTTCTTCATCGAAAGTCGCAATTTATTTGATTATCAAGTAACAGGTTCGAGTGCCGGCGGACCTTATGATGCAGATTTACTTTTTTATTCCCGCAGAATCGGATCATCACCGCATGGCTATCCTAATTTATCCCGCAATGAATATGCAAGCGTGCCTGACAATTCTGTAATTCTTGGCGCAGCAAAATTTAGCGGCAAAACTAAAAACGGTTGGAGTATAGGTGTGCTTGAAAGTGTGACACAAAGAGAAAATGCCACGATTGATAACAACGGCTCACGACGTTCAGAACTTGTTGAACCATTGACAAGTTATTTTGTTGGTCGTGTACTCAAAGATTTTGACAAAGGCAATACTGTTTTAGGCGGTGTATTTACTGCTGTTAATCGTGAAAACGGTTTAAATTATATACTTAACCACAGTGCTTTTTCCGGCGGATTCGATTATTTACATTATTGGAAAAATAAAGCGTGGTATTATCGGGGCAATATTATTTTTAGTCATCTTGACGGCAGTCGCGCATCAATTTTAAATACACAAACGGCGTTTGAACATTTATTTCAACGCACGAACAGCACTGAAATAAAAGTGGATTCGACACTTACATCTCTAACCGGCACCGGCGGAACATTTCGTCTGGGAAAATTCGGTGGTAAACAAAGTAAGAAAGGCGGTATGTTTCAAGGTGAAACAGGTATTACGTGGCGTTCACCGCAATTGGAATTGAAGATATTGGTTTTATGCAAACAGCAAATGAAATAAATCATTTTACTTGGGTGTCGTATGTTTTTCAAAAACCGTATTTAATTTTCAATAATTGGCGACTGAATTATAACCATTGGGGGAGTTGGGATTTTGGCGGGCAATTGCTTTATCAAGCGTTTAACATTAACTCCAATGCACAATTTAAAAATCATTGGGGAGGCGGGACCGGAGTAACATGGAATCCCTATGAAGTTTCTAATAACGCACTCAGAGGCGGATCATCATTACGTCGTCCTGCCGGAATTGGTCAATGGGTTTTTGTCCAGGGCGATCAAAGAAAAAAAATTTATGCAAATTTGCATTTTGAGAATGCATGGGGTTTTGAAAATACTGTAAAAGCGAATAATATTAATGTAGGTTTAACTTTTCAACCATTAAACAATTTCAAAATCAATATCGGTACCGGATATAATTATTATTGGCGCAAGCAAGATCAGTTTGTTACTCAAGTGAACGTGAATAATTTGACACGCACAATCGTTAGTGAAGTGAGTCAGAAAACTTTGAATTTTACTTTGCGCTTGAATTATAACATCACACCCGATTTAACAATTCAATATTATGCACAACCATTTATAACTCGTCCCATTTATCAAAATTTTGCTTACGTAATTGATCCGCTTAATACTTCTTACGACCAACGTTTTCATAAATTCACTAATAGCGAAATCCGATTCGATGGTTCTAATTACGTTGTAAACGAATCGGGGGATACAAAAAACAATTATAATTTTTCAAAACCGGATTTCAATTTTGTGCAATTTCGATCCAATTTGGTGTTACGTTGGGAGTATCGTCCCGGTTCCGAGTTTTATCTCGTTTGGTCGCAAAGTAATACACCGGATGTTAATTCGGACTTAACTTCAGCGGTTGGTAAAAGTTTATTAAATAATATTTATAATGATGGCGCGAAAAATATTGCTTTGGTGAAGTGGACGTATCGGTTTCTGAAATAAAAAATTCGTTGATTAAAATACCGATGCGATATATCGCATCGGTATTTTAGGTTATCCCATATCTGTTCAAAAAAACAGTAGAGGCGCGATGCAATGCGCCTCTACTGTTTTTTGAACAGATATAGGAATCACTATACATTTTATTTCCAAGATAAAACCCTATCAATTATCTTTGAGTTTTCTTATCAAAAAAGCTGAAGGCTGAAAGATAAAATAAAATGAAAAAAATACTCGTTGCTAATAGAGGAGAAATTGCTTTGCGCATTATGCGCACGGCTAAACGCATGGGCATAAAAACGGTTGCTGTTTATTCAGATGCAGACAGAAGCAGTCCGCACGTTTTATTTGCGGATGAAGCAGTATTATTAGGACCGCCGCCGTCGAATCAATCATATTTGCGCGTTGATAAAATTATCGAAGCGGCAAAAAAACTGAATGTGGATGCTATTCATCCGGGGTATGGTTTTTTGAGTGAGAACGCCGGATTTTCCCAAGCTGTGAGTGATGCAGGCATGATTTTTATCGGACCGTCGCCGTATTCGATTAATATGATGGGATCAAAATTGTCAGCGAAAGCGGCGGCACAAAAATATAATATTCCGATGGTGCCCGGAACGGACGGTGCCATTTCCGATATTCAAGTCGCAAAAAAAACGGCGGCAAAAGTTGGGTACCCAATTTTGATAAAAGCATCTGCCGGCGGTGGCGGAAAAGGTATGCGCGTTGTTGAAAATGCCGAAGAGTTTGAAGAACAAATGCACCGAGCCGTTAGTGAAGCACAATCGAGTTTCGGTGACGGAGCCGTGTTTATAGAAAAATATGTAATGTCGCCAAGACATATAGAAATTCAAGTTCTTGCGGATAATCATGGCAACGTTGTGCATCTATTTGAACGCGAGTGTAGTATTCAACGCAGGCATCAAAAATTGATAGAAGAGGCCCCTTCGAGTGTGTTGTCAGAATCGGTTCGAGAAAAAATGTGCGCCGATGCGGTGAAAGTGGCATTGGCTTGTAATTATTCAGGTGCCGGCACGGTTGAGTTTTTAATTGACGACAAACTCAATTATTATTTTTTAGAAATGAATACGCGCTTGCAAGTCGAACATCCGGTGACGGAATACATCACAGGATTAGATTTAGTTGAGCAACAAATCAGAGTAGCACGCAACGAAAAATTAAGTTTCAGTCAAAAAGAGTTAAAAATTCACGGTCACGCCGTTGAGTTGCGTGTTTGTGCCGAAGACCCGTTAAATAATTTTTTACCCAGTGTCGGTACACTTACAAAATACGAAACGCCTGAGCATTTACCTTTCACCCGCATTGATGGCGGTTATAAACAAGGCATGGAAATTCCGGTGTACTACGACCCGATGATTGCAAAACTTATTTGTTGGGGAAATACACGCGATGAAGCGATTCAAAGATTGATTAAAGCAATTGATAATTTTCATATCGAAGGCATTGCCACGACACTTCCTTTTGGAAAATTTGTTTTAGAACATTCCGCTTTTACCTCCGGACATTTCGATACCGGTTTCGTAAAAAACCATTATCAACCGGAATTACTCACCCAAGCTGACGAAGCAGAAATTGCCGCACGGTTTGCCTTAGCATTTTATTTAAAACAAAAAAAGAAATTGTTTGTACCGTCATGAATATTTACCTAATTACTTATCAATAAATTAATCTCTAAACAAGATAGGCGTAACTTTGATTTGTGCTATCAAAGGCTCAATTTTTTTTCTATAAAATGAAGTTGCACCCAAAAATAAGCAGCAATACGAACGACGCGTATTTGCTAATTATTTCTTTCTCATTCCTTAACCTAAATGAAGCAAACTTTTTTTCAAATATTTATCTGATAAATTAGAATTTTGGTGCAATTATTGCACATTAAATAATTAATACATAAGAATTGCTTTACGATTAAAAAACGTCGCAAACAACACAGAATACAACAAAGCATACCGTAAACGCGTTAATTTTTTCAACTTTAACAGACTTTTATTTTCGATAATACTATAACCTAATATATTTGTACCAAGAGTTAAAACTGATCAATCAACAACGAAAAACGAACAATAAAAATAAAATTGTTCATTGTTCATTGTCCGGTGTTCATTATTCTTTATCTCATTCCCAAAACCGTCCCATGATTCGTTTAAAACATATTTTAGGTTTCACATTTTGCCTATTTGTAGGTGTATTTTTATGCCCAAACGTACAAGCAAAACCGACGACAAACACTTATAGTAATGAGTTTTTAGCCATAAGCAATGAGCCGGCAAAGAACATCAACATAAAAAAAAGCTTAAACCCCACAGCTCAAAATTTACAGTTCACAACCGATACCGTAAATATATTTGCTTCAAGTGCCAACGGTTATGTCGGCGATATTGTTACACTCAATATTAGCGTCAGTAATTTCAATAACGTTAAAAATTTATCTTTCTCCGTTAATTGGAACGCCGGTTTGTTACAATATCAATCAGTTGATAATTTCAATTTGCCCAATTTATTTTCCGGTAATTTCGACGTATCGCAAACATTGACCGGTGCTTTGGGTATGACATGGAATTGGTCGGGTAGTCCGCAAACTTTATCTGATGGGACCATAATTTTTACTTTACAGTTTAAGGTCATAGCGAGCAGCGGTACGCCCACGCCTATACAATTTTCGGATGTTCCGACAGCTATTAAATGCGTTAAAGATACCGGTCCGTCTTATATTCGCGTTAATTCCGGTCAAGTATCTATCACGAACACTTGTTCGTCTCGTCAAGCAGGTTTAAAAATTCAAGATGCCCTCTTATTGTGTCCGCATGAATTACCTTATTGCGGAACTCTGCCGACAGCAAACAAACAAACGAATCCGGGTAAATTGTGCGGTGCAATTGATAATAATGTTTGGTTAGCATTCGATGCCGGTACTCAAGATATGTTGTTCCGAATAAAAGCCTCTAACTTTAACGGTTTGGGTGACGGTGTTCAAGTGAGTGTGTATCAGACGAACGATTATATCAATTTTACGCGATTAGCTTGCAAATTTCAAATTTCTCGCGCAACACCCGAAGATACGTTGGAAGTA
Organism: Saprospiraceae bacterium; assembly: GCA_043748865.1. GTDB lineage: Bacteria > Bacteroidota > Bacteroidia > Chitinophagales > Saprospiraceae > JAAFJT01. Next base: position 1,047 of record JAYTNA010000095.1, on the reverse strand, counting down.
CATAATTTAAGCGTGGGTAGTCGCTACTATTTAATGGTGGACGGTTATAATGCCGATATTTGTGATTTTAAGATTTTATTGGAAAGTGGGAGCTTGATTGATTTCTCTTACGTCACACCGAATTTTGACGGTAACTTTTTGATTTGTCCGAATCAAAAAAATATGTCTTTTGCAGTAAAAAATCCTTTGAGTATCGTCAACTACGAATGGAAAATTCCGTCAACAGCTAATGCGAATACTGCGTTAACCGGCAATGCAATTAATGTCAATTGGGGAAGTGTAAGTGACAGTGTTTGTGTAAGAAATATCGGCAGATGCGATACTTCGCATTGGATTTGTAAAAATGTTGCGTTTACACCGCCTGTAAAATCCGAATTTTCGGCACAAAAATGTAAAAGTACGTGTTATAGTTTTGCCGGACAATCTTATTGTAATCCCGGCGATTATTCTGCGACGATAAAAACAGCACAAGGTTGTGACAGTATCGTTACGCTGCATTTAACGAATTTGCCGGCAATAACTTATACTTTAAATGCGACAACTTGTGCAGGTGTACCTTATGTTTATCACGTAAAATCTTATACAACTTCGGGCGATTATTTAACTGACGCGATAACCACGGCTCAAGGTTGCGATAGTGTAGTTACCGTTCATTTAACTGTTACACCGACATTATCCGGAAATTTCAGTGCAGCCGTTTGTCCCGGTAATACTTATGCCTACAACGGAAAAAGTTACACTGCCGGTGATTATTCCGTTAATTTAAAAACGGCGCAAGGTTGTGATAGTGTCGTCGCTTTTCATTTAATTAATTCCGATACTTTACGCGGCAGTGTTAGTGCTACTTTTTGTGCCGGTTCCTGTTATAAATACAACGGACAATTATTTTGTTCTGCCGGCGATTATACCGTTAAATTAAAAACATTGCAAGGTTGTGACAGTATCGCTGCGTTACATCTCATGGTTTCCGATACTTTGCGTGGTAATTTAAGTGCTTCAATTTGTAACGGTTCATGTTTCGGTTACAACGGTCAGTCGTTTTGTGCT
>JAYTNA010000094.1:0-6056 GCA_043748865.1 Saprospiraceae bacterium | reverse complement strand
ATCGAAATCATAAAGCTGAATTTGAAAACATTTCTGCCGCTATTTGTGCCGCTATACACAATCTGAAATTATCTTAATTTATATTTGAACGAGTCTATTTTTATATAAAATATTTTATTCACTTTATCAACCAGTTTGTATGCAAAAACTAATTTTACAAAACGAAGTCATTCGACAAAAGACTTGGCATAAGATTTTATTTCTTATGTTTCTGGGCTTGATGATAACCTCCTCAATTATAGCACAACGAACGGTAACAGGAAAAGTGACCGGTGCCGACGGCTTAGGCGTTCCAAGTGCAAGTATTCTTGTGAAAGGTACAACCTCCGGAACTGTAACAGACCTTGATGGTAATTTCAGTTTAAATGTACCGAATAACGCTGCGGTGTTGGTAATTTCTTCTATTGGTTTAACAACACAAGAAATTACCATTGGTAATCAATCGGCTATTAATGTTGCTATGGCAGAAGATGCTCAAAAAATCTCGGAAGTTGTTGTTGTAGGTTACGGCACACAACGTAAAAAAGATTTGACGGGTTCCATCGCTACGGTTAACGAAAAGGATTTTCAAAAAGGCAATATAGTTTCTCCGGAACAACTCATCGCCGGTAAAATTGCGGGTGTAGCTATTACACCGGGTTCGGGTGCGCCGGGTTCAGGCAGTAGAATTCGTATTCGCGGCGGTTCATCACTTTCCGATGATAATCCGTTGATTGTTATTGATGGTGTACCTTTGGCGGGTACGGGTTCAAGCGGCTCGTCTACGGCAGGTATAGGCGGTATTGCTAATGGATTAAGTCTTATCAATCCGAATGACATTGAGAGTATCAGTGTTTTGAAAGACGCTTCGGCAGCGGCAATTTATGGTTCGCGCGCATCTAACGGTGTCATTATCGTGACGACTAAAAAAGGGCATAAAGGCGAGGCTTCGCAAATTAATTTCAGCACAATTGTGTCAAGTGCATCGGTCATAAATTATGTGCCGACTTTAAGCGGCGACGAATTCAGAGCAGTAGTAAATAAAGTTGGAAATGCCACACAAAAATCGCTTTTGGGAGCGGCTAACACGAATTGGCAAAGTTTGATTTATCGCAACGCAATCAGTCACGATGAAAATTTGAGTTTCTCGGGAGCTTTCGGAGATGTACCTTATCGCATCAGCTTAGGTTATTTGAATCAAAACGGTGTGCTTCTTAATTCAAATATGGAAAGAACATCTGCGGGAGTCAATTTGAATCCGAGACTTTTTGACGATCATTTGCGCGTTGATGTTGGTTTTAAAGGTTCGTTTATAAAAAGTAAATTTGCTGATGAAGGCGCTATAGGTGGCGCCGTCTTCTATGATCCGACACAGTTTCCGTACTCCGGTGATAAGATAGGTAAATATCAAGGTTATTTTGAGTGGTTAGATGCTTCAACAGGTTTGCCTAATTCTTTGGGTCCGCGAAACCCTTTGGGTTTACTCAACTCTCGACAAGATGAATCCAACGTCAATCGGTACATTGCAAACGCTGCCGTTGATTATAAATTCCATTTTTTTCCGGATTTACACGCCAATATTAATGTAGCTATTGATCAGGCGAACACCGATGGTTTTCAAAGAAAGGACAGTACGGCAGGTTCAGCAGCGATTGCTAAAGGTGTGAATAATATTTACTTGCAAATGCGCTCGGTAAAAACCTTTGAATCTTATTTGAATTATATCAAAGAACTCAAAGATTTTAGAGTGGATATGATGGCGGGTTACGGTTATCAAGATTTCTACTTTGAAGGAAAAACGAAAAACTTAAATTTGCTGGGAGTGCCACAAGGCGATCAAAGCCCGTCGGTAACTGCACCAATTAACGAGTCAACTTTACTTTCGTTTTTCGGTCGTGCAAATTTTGGTTTTAAAAATCGTTACTTATTGACGGCTACTGTACGTCGTGACGGTTCTTCAAAATTATCTCCCGGCAATCAATGGATTACTTATCCGGCAGCCGCTTTATCTTGGCGCATGACAGAAGACGGCATCGGTTCGGGCGTGTTTTCTAATTTGAAATTACGTGTCGGATACGGTATTACCGGACAACAAGATGGTATTGGTGATTATAACGGTTTGAAAACTTTCACTCCGGGTGGTACAACGGCGCAATATCCTTTCGGCAATACTTATATTTCCACATTGCGTCCGGCAGGTTTCAATGAACTTTTGACTTGGCAAAAAACAACTACTACCAACTTCGGGTTAGATTTTGCTAATTTAAATGATCGTATTTCAGGTGCTATTGATTATTATTATCGAGAAACAACGAATCTTTTCAATGTCATAAATGTTCCCGCAGGTGCTAATTTCACTAACCGTATCTTGAGTAATATCGGTACATTAGAAAACAAAGGTATTGAAGTGACTTTAAATGTAACACCCGTGCAAACGAAAGATTTAACGTGGGCTGTAAGTTTTATTGCGGCTCGTAACGCAAATAAAATTACCAAATTAACACTCGTTAACGATCCTGCTTTTGTCGGCGTTGAAACAGGGGGTATTTCAGGCGGTGTCGGCAACAATATCGAACTGCAAGCAGTTGGTGCGCCTAAAAATTCTTTCTATGTTTACCAACAAGTGTATGACAACGCTGGAAAACCCGTTGAAGGTGTTTATGTGGACAGAAACGGCGACGGCAAAATTACGGTGGACGATAAATATTTATACAAACAACCGGACGCGGATTATACACTCGGCTTTACATCCAATTTGATTTATAAAAACTTTAGTTTTGGTTTTGTACTGAGAGGCAGCATCGGGAATTATATGTACAGCAACTTAAACTCCGGCGGCACATTCGGGTCAAATTCTTTAGCATATTTATATAATCCGGCGCGCAATGTTTTGGAAACAGGTTTTCAAAATTCACAATATTTCTCGGATTATTATATTCAAAATGCTTCATTCCTGAAAATGGATAATTTGACTTTAGGTTATGACTTGGGTTCATTGTTGGGAACCAAACAAAGAATTCAATTGACTGCTGTTGTACAAAATGTTTTTACGGTAACAAAATACTCAGGTGTTGACCCGGAAATAGCGGGTGGTATTGATAACAATATTTATTTACGCCCGAGAACTTTTTCTTTGGGTGCTAATGTTCACTTTTAAATTTATTTGAAATGAAATTTAATAATAAAATTTTATTACTCACACTGATGATGATGGCATTTACCATTTCGGAATCGTGCGTAAAAGATTTAAACAGGATACCGGCTTATGATATCACTTCAGCAACTGCTTATGATGATCCTGCAAACTATCGCGCCATTATTGCAAAAGTATATGCCGGTATGGCTGTCAGTGGTCAACAAGGACCGGATGGAAAGCCCGATATCTCCGGTATTGACGAAGGCTTTTCAACTTATTTGCGCCAATATTACAACGCACAAGAATTGACAACCGACGAAGCCGTTATCGGTTGGAACGACGGCAGTATCAAAGATCTCCACAACATGAAATGGACATCTGCTAATGAATTTCTTTCTGCTATGTATTATCGCATTTTTTATCAAATCACTTTGTGCAATGAGTTTATTCGCGAAACAACTGATGCTAAATTAGCTGCTCGCGGCTTGACCGGTGATGCGACCATAAAAGCATATCGTGCAGAAGCGCGGTTTATGCGTGCGTTGAGCTATTGGCATGCGTTGGATATGTTCGGCAACACGCCGCTTGTTGTTGAAACAGATCCACTTGGTGCTTTCTTGCCGCCTCAAACTAATCGCGCCAATCTTTTTGCTTACGTTGAAAGCGAATTGAAAGATGTCGAAAACTTAATGATAGACCCTCGACAAAACGAATACGGTCGTGCCGATAAAGCAGCAGCTTGGATGGTTTTAGCAAAACTTTATTTGAATGCCGAAGTTTATATCGGCACAAGTCGCGCAACGGATTGTATCACTTATTGCAATAAAATTATTGCGGCAGGTTATACACTCGAACCAAAATATGAAAATCTTTTCAAAATAGGCAATGAACTTTCTAAAGAAATCATTTTCGCCGTGCGTTTCGATGGTACAAGAACAAAATCTTGGGGCGGTATGACGTATTTAATTCACGCACCTGTCGGAGGTTCCATGAAAGTATCCGATTTTGGTATCAACGGCGGTTGGGCAGGTTTGCGGACGACAAAAGAATTGGTAGCTTTATACAATAATGCTTCCGGAAAAACAGATACTTCAGATACGCGTGCCATGTTCTATACAAGCGGTCAAATGCTTGAAATTGATGATATTGGCGACTTTACAAACGGTTATGCTATCACAAAATATAAAAACGTTGATCAAGCCGGCAAAGCAGGCAGTGATCCGGACGGAAATTTTCCGGATACAGATTTTCCGATGTTTCGTCTCGCCGATGTGCATTTGATGTATGCCGAAGCTGTTAAAAGAGGCGGTACAGGCGGAACCGATGCACAGGCTTTGACTTACCTCAACGCTATTCGTCAACGTGCATACAAAACAACACGTCCGGCTTTAACAACTTATTCTTTAGATGATATTTTGAATGAGCGCGGTCGTGAATTGGTTTGGGAAATGCACCGCCGCACGGATTTAATTCGATTTAAAAAATTTACCACATCTGCTTATCTCTGGACATGGAAAGGTGGTACAAAAACCGGCGTAGCTGTTTCTGACAACCTCAATTTGTTCCCGATACCGGCAGCGGACGTTATTGCGAATCCGAATCTAAAACAAAATACCGGATATTGATTTAGATTTTACATTTTAGATTTATAGTTAAATAAATTAAATTTGCAAGGGCTGAAAGCCCGAAATCAATCAACGAAGGGTAAAACCTTCGATAAAAATAATAAAAATGAAAAAATTTAATAAAATTTGGCTTTTAGGAATTGCCCTCGTGTTGGTGGCGTGGAGTGGTTGTGTCAAAGATGAAATACAAACCGTATTAAATCCGACAGCTTCATTAACAGCGACACTTTCTTCCAATAGTTTAGTGTTGACCAAAGCCAATGCCGCTACTGATGCTTTAACTGTTTCTTGGGTAAAACCAGATTTCGGTTTTGCGGGAGCAGCAACATATAATATTTATATTGACAAAAAAGGTAATAATTTTGCAAAACCTGTTGTCATCAGTGCCGGTACAGACTTGAGAAAAGTTTTTAAAACATCGGAATTGAATTCGATTCTTACAGGTTTTGGTTTGCAACCGGGTACGGCAGGTGATTTAGATTTTAAAGTAGAATGTTTGATAGGCGCAGCAACAAAATTTGTATCGCCTGTCGCTAATCTGAATGCTACTGCCTATTCGGAAAAATTAGACCTTAACAGTATATGGGGAGTTGTCGGTGATGCAACAGCTAACGGTTGGAACGGACCGGATCAACCGGTTTATAAAACAGCGGTAGCGAATGAATTAGTCGCTTATGTCACATTAGTGGACGGCAACATTAAATTCAGAACGAATAATGATTGGACGTTGAACTTGGGTGGTTCTGCCGGTAAACTCGCTATCAATGGCGATAATATTCCGGTAAAAAAAGGTATTTACAAAGTTACTTTTAATCCGGTAGCACTTACTTATGCTATCGCTCCTTTAACTTGGGGTGTCGTCGGCGATGCAACGGCAAATGGTTGGAACGGACCCGATCAAGCTATGCGTTACGATCCAACAGTTGATCTTTGGCGTGCAGAAATAAAACTCGGTGCAGGTGCCATTAAATTCCGTTTGAACAATGATTGGGGTACAAACTTTGGCGGTTCTGCCGGTAAATTGGTGAATGGCGGAGATAACATTGCTGCAACAGCAGGTACTTATCTGATCACTGCGGATTTCAATAAATTAGTTTATACCGTCACGCCTTACAAACCTATCGGCATTGTTGGCGATGCCACTGCGAATGGTTGGAACGGACCGGATATGAAATTCACAAAAGATTTAAGTACAGCCGGTGCTTGGTACCTCAACGGTGTCGTATTAACTGCAGCGCAAATTAAATTCAGAGAAAATGACGATTGGACGAACAATTGGGGAGCTGCCGGTTCAGTTGAACCGGCACCGGTTGGTA
>JAYTNA010000093.1:0-3981 GCA_043748865.1 Saprospiraceae bacterium | reverse complement strand
AAAACTATTGAAGATTTAGTAGCCAATATTTCAAAATACGCACCGGCAATTAGAAATAATGGTGGCGGACATTGGAATCACTCTTTCTTTTGGCAAATTATGTCGCCGACAGGTGGCGGTGCGCCGAATCATGAAATTGCTTTAGCAATCACCGGTGCTTTTGGTAGTTACGACGAATTTAAAAAACAATTTTCGGCTGCCGGTATGACGCGCTTCGGTTCCGGTTGGGCGTGGTTGTGCGTGGATGCGAATAAAAATTTATTTATTTCTTCGACACCCAATCAAGATAATCCTTTGATGGATATTGCAGAGAAAAAAGGTACACCGCTTATTGGTCTCGATGTTTGGGAACACGCTTATTATTTGCATTACCAAAATCGTCGCGCTGATTATGTTGCCGCGTTCTTCAATGTCATCAATTGGGATGAAGTCAACAAACGTTTAAAAGCAGTGATTGGAGGATAATTTTATTGGTTATCCGTTATTAGTTATCCGTTATTAGTTATTAATGTCTAACGGATAACAGATAACCTATAACCTATAACAAACAGAAAAATCGCGCAAGAAATTTATTTTTCTTTGCGCGATTTTTTATTTTTTGGTTGATTGTTGCAATAAAAATGAACAACTTGTATCTTGTGGACTTAATAATCGTTCTAAAAATATATCTTAGCGTTTAATTAAGAAAATAATGAAAGATAAAGTAATATATCAAAGTGAAAATCAGATTGCTGAAGAAATTAACGAGCCTATAATCACATTACAACGTGAGTTGATTTTTAATTCAGTGCCATTTCCGGTGCCTAAAAAACCTAAATTTAAAGTCATAGATTTATTCGCCGGTATCGGTGGGTTTAGAATTGCGATGCAAAATTTAGGCGGAGAATGTGTTTTTACTTCCGAAATAGATAAATATTCTCAAAAAACTTATCAAGATAATTTTGGCGATATGCCGCACGGCGACATTACAAAAATTGACGAGAAGGATATTCCCGATTTTGATGTTTTATGCGCAGGTTTTCCTTGTCAAGCATTTTCAATTGCCGGCAGACGCGGCGGGTTTAATGATACCAGAGGCACTTTATTTTTTGATGTTGCGAGAATAATAAAAGAAAAACAACCCAAAGCCTTTTTTTTAGAAAATGTAAAAGGTTTGAGAAGTCACGAGAAAGGAAAAACACTTGCAACCATCTTAAATGTGCTGAGAGAAGATTTAGGTTATTTTGTACCAAATCCGGAAATAATAAATGCAAAAAACTTTGGCGTACCGCAACACAGAGAGCGCATTTTTATTGTCGGTTTTCACAAAGATACTTTAATAAATACTTTTGAATATCCGAGACCAACAGATGAAAAAATTGTTTTTGAAGATATAAGAGAAAGCGAAGTTGTGGATACAAAATATTATCTTTCAAATAAATACCTCCAAACATTAAAAAATCATAAAGCAAGACATGAAAGCAAAGGAAATGGTTTTGGTTATGCTGTTATTCCAAATGATGGAATTTCCAATACAATTGTTGTCGGAGGCATGGGTAAAGAAAGAAATTTAGTCTATGATGATCGCGTAACAGATTTTACGCCGACAACTAAAATACAAGGTGAGGTTAATCGGGAATATATCAGAAAAATGACTCCTCGAGAATGGGCAAGATTACAAGGCTATCCCGATACGTTTAAAATTGAAGTAGCAGACGTTCACGCTTATAAACAATTCGGTAACTCGGTTGCTGTTCCCGCCATTCAAGCAACTGCTCAACAAATAATTGGTAAGATATGTTAAGCGGGAACAAAGGTGAATGGAGCGAAATTTATGTTTTCCTCAAACTTTTAGCCGAAGGAAAACTATATGCTGCCGATGCATCTTTAAATGTAATCCCAACTATTTATTACCCTATTATTAAAATTTTAAGACAAGAGAGTGGAAATAAACTAGAGTACTTGATTGACTCAACTATCAAATTAATAGATGGAAGCACAAATATTGAGTTATTAAATTTACCGATTTCACAATTTTTGACAAAATCACAAGAATTATTTAAAGAATTGAAAACGTCAGTTGGCAGTAGTTTTTCTTTTCCTGAAATCGAATTATTTCTGAATGAAATTGGTATAAAAACGTTAGTCGCTGTAAGTACCGATAAAAGTGATATACATATAGTGGTTCATGATTTAAATACCGGAATGAAACCAAAATTGGGGTTCAGTATAAAATCTATGATAGGTGAAAACTCAACTCTTTTTAATGCGGGAAATGCTACAAATTTTATTTATGAACTGATTGGAGAAGGCGAATTAGATATTAAAATACTAAATGAAATTGAAACTTCACCTAAAATCGCTAATCGCATAAAATCTATTAAAGAAAAAAAATTTACTCTACAATTCAACGACATTCAATCGAAAACTCTTAAACTAAATTTGCAATTAATTGACAGTGATCTGCCAAAAATATTGGCGGAATTACTGCTTATTAAGTATTCAAACAGTGGTACAGCTTCTGTTTATGGGACTTTACAATTCTTAATAGATTCTAATCCTTTAAACTATAACTTGAGTTTAGGGCATCCGTTTTATGAGTATAAAATTAAAAATTTCTTGACAGATGCAGCATTAGGTATGACACCTGCAAGCATATGGAAAGGTACTTATGATGCAACCGGCGGAATTATTATAGTAAAAGATAATGGTGAATTAGTATGCTATCATATTTATAATCGCAATGAATTTCAAGAATACTTACTTAAAAATACGCGAATCGAGCAAGCCGGTACAAGCAGATACGGATTTGGAGAAATTTATGAAGAAAATGGAAGAAAATTTATGAAATTAAACTTACAAATTCGATTCAACTAAATGAAGGCTAAAACAGTTATGTTTTTATTTCTAAAAACACTTTTTCCGTGTCAAAAATAAACAAACTTCTCGGTATCGGCACGCGTGTTCAATTTTTGAATACTGCGAACACCGGCGTTATCACAGAGAAACTCGGTGACGGTTTGTTAATGATTAGACTTGATGACGACAAGGAAGAAATTCCGGTGTTTGAAGAAGATGTGGAACGTTATGACATCAATAAACAATTAGCCTTGAGCTATGAGCCCCCTAATGCCGGAAACTCAAAGCCCAAAACTCAAAACTCAAAGCTTAGTTTTATTTTAAAACATACCGGCATTCATTTATTATTCGAACCGATTCAAGTGGACGGTGCTTTAAGCCATTATACCGCTTTTTTTCAAAATGATACAGTAAATGATATTTCTTTCGGCGTTGATTTAGTTTTAAACGGTAAAGTTTCGGTTAAACATGATAGCACTTTGTCAGTGGCTTGTTTGGCAGAAGTTTTCTCTTTACCCGTCCATGCTTTGAACGACGCACCGGAAATTGATGTGCAAATATTTTTTAACTATACAGATGGTACAGTTCAAGAGTTGAATAAAACGTTGAAACTAAAAGCTAAATCGTTTTTTAAAGCACCCCAATTTTCCGAAGCCTTAGGAAGAGATGTAATCCTGTTGACGGTTTTTGAAAAATTATCTGAACAAACAAATTCTAATCAAAGCGATTTAGAAAAATATACGGCATCACTATTAAAAGAAAAACATAAACGCGAAGCCGAACAAAATAGATTAAATACTCCTGTCGAGCGCGTGAATGTGAGTGATTACGCACATTTTGTCAACGAAATAGATTTACACATCGAAATGCTGCACGATAATCCGCGCACGTTAGATAATGCCGAAATTGTCCGTATTCAAATTGCCGCCTTTGAAAACTATTTAGCAAAAGCGATACAAGTCGGCGTTCCGCGTGTGTTTATTATTCATGGTCTCGGCACCGGACGTTTAAAAGAACTCATTGCGGCACGTTTGCGTCGAAATGCGAATGTAGCACATTATAAAAATGAATACCACGCGCGTTACGGTTTCGGTGCTACGGAAGTGATGTTCGGTTAATTTTTTGTAGGGACGGGTCGCGACC
>JAYTNA010000092.1:0-9258 GCA_043748865.1 Saprospiraceae bacterium | reverse complement strand
GCTGCACCTCAAAAACATTTTATTTCTTTTATTCTACCGAGAGAACGCAGCTCTGCTGCTTTAAAAAAAAACGCCTAGATAAATGTTGATTTCAATTACTTTCACTATCGCAAAAAAGGCGTAAACTTGACAGTGTCGCCTACATTCAATAAAATCGGATTTTCTCTTTCCGTATCAAACAGTTTTATATCTGTATGACCAATGATATTCCAACCACCGGGTGAAGCAACCGGATAAATGCCGGTTTGTTCGCCGGCAAGACCGACACTGCCGGCAGGAATAATAGTGCGCGGTTGTGCTAATCGCGGTGCTGCAATACGTACATCAACATTACCCATGTAGGCAAAGCCCGGTAAAAAACCCAAAAGATATACGCGATAAATTTTGCTTGAATGAATCGAAATGAAAGTTTCAACACTCATAGCGCGTTGTTGCGCCAAGTTTTGTAAATCAAAACTGCCGTCGGTATAATAATGGATGGGAATTTCTATTGGTTGACAGTTGACGGTTGACGGTTGAAAGTTATCGGTTAGGGACTGCTCATAAATCTTTTTTATTTCGGTTTGCATAAATTGATACGCAGAAGTCGCCGCATTATTTTTTCTGAGGGCTGCAATATCATACACCCAAGTAACGGTGCAGTAAGCTGGAATAATATCATGAACGCCAACAATCGGATTTTTTAACGCAGCGTTGTACAATGCCACAACTTTATCGTGTGTTTCTATATTAATTGCATTGCCTAATTCGATTGTAATAGCACTATCACCAACAGCATAAATTTTGAACATGGAGTTTTTTAGCATTGAGCATTGAGCTATGAGCTATGAGCCTTTAGGTATGAGCTTTAAGAAAAAAATCTCATAGCTCATAGCTTAAATCTCAATGCTAATAGCCTACATAAAAATTATTATCCAAATTCAATTCTTTTCCGGTATTTTTTAATCGCTGCCATTCCGGCGTCGGATACAACCAAGTCGGAGAAACATTTTTATCGAAAAAAACTTTTATAGGCATATCAAAACCGGCGACGCAATTTGTCCAACGATAAGAAAAATGTTTTTTCTCGAATTTATATTCTAATGTCGGAACTTTTGTTGTGCGCAAATACTGTTCAAATACTCTGCCCAATTTTTTTCCGGATTTTTCTGAAATATGATTTTCAATTTGAGCCGTCGTCACAGTTTGATGATAAAAATCTTTGTTCAAGCCGCGCAAAATATTATGCCATAACGAATCATTATTAACAATTTGACGAATTGTATGCAGCATATTCGAGCCTTTGTAATACATATCATCCGATCCTTCGTTGTTCACATCGTAATGTCCGATAATCGGTTTATCGTTTGCAATTAATTTTCTTGTACCAATGACGTATTCCGCGCCGGCTTTTTTGCCGTAATAAAATTCAGTGAACAACGATTCGCTGTACGCTGTGAAACCTTCATGCACCCACATATCGGCAATGTCGCGTGTCGTAATATTATTTCCGAACCATTCATGCCCGGATTCGTGTACGATAATAAAATCCCATTTTAATCCCCAACCCGTTCCTGATAAATCGCGTCCGAGATAACCATTTGCATATTTGTTACCGTAAGTCACCGAACTTTGGTGTTCCATGCCGAGGTACGGCACTTCAACGAGTTTATAACCATCTTCATAAAAAGGATACGGACCAAACCAATTTTCAAATGCTTTGAGCATTTGTTTCACTTGCACAAATTGTGATTTAGCTTTTTCAGTATTTTCTTTCAATATATAATAATTCAAAGTTAAATTACCTTTCTCACCGGCAAATGAATCAACAAGATGCGCGTAATTAGCAATGTTGATGTTCACGCCATAATTATTTATCGGATTATTTACGTGCCACTCGAAAGTTTTTGTGCTGTCTGCATTTTGAGTTTCTGAGAATAACCGTCCGTTAGAAACATCCATAAGACTATCCGGAACGGTAACGGAAATGTGCATCGAATCCGGTTCGTCGTATTGATGATCTTTGCAAGGCCACCAAACACTAGCACCTAAATTCTGACAAGAAGTAGCGATAAAAGGTTTTTGTTGTGCATCGGTATTCCAACTAAACCCGCCATCCCAAGGCGGATTAACGGCAGCTTTCGGCACACCCGAATAAAAAACGGTGACAGATTGATGTTCACCAACTTTTTTGAACGCACCGGTTTTTACGAAATACGCATTTTTTCCGGCTTTAGTAAATTCCAATGTTCTACCATTTTGTTCAACTTTTTCTAAAACAAGCGGTTCTTGCAAATCAATTTGTAGTTCCGCGTTTTTATTTTTATCTAATACTATATAAAAAATCGTATTAGTGCCACTGATAAATTTATTTTTCACATCCACCTTTACTTTGAGGTCATAAAAAGTTAAATCCCACCAAGCACGTTGCGGTGTAACAGTGCCGCGCAGTGTATCGTCGTGCGTAAAAATTTTTCCGGTTTGCGCATTTATAAATCCGACAAACAAAAAAAAGAAAGTGAGAACAGTCAGTATTTGTTTCATTGAAGTAAATTTCTCTTACAACGAAATTTTTGGTCATTTGTGATGTGTATGATTGAAATTAAGCACCACATCATTAAGCACTATTCTTTAATGTACATGATATACAGTTTCGTGTTTTATTCTAACTGTTGTGTGATCCAAAAAAATTTATTTAATTTACTAAAATCATAGCACTTATAGCCGGCACAGTAACATTATTTATCTTAAAACTTTTTTTATTTTTTTCGTTCACTACTTTGCCAAATAATTTCACCGCCCATTTTCCTGCCGGTATTTGCAAATCAACATCTCGATTATTGCCATTATAAATCACTAAAATATTTTTCCAAGTATCGCCGTTGGCGTGTTCGCCGAGTGTGTACATCACTATATTAGAAATCAAGGTCTTATTTTCAGATTTAAGTTTTAAAGTATTATTCTTTGGCGGCTCATTACTCGAAGATAATAGTTCATAGCAATCAATAAATTTTAGTTTTTCTTGAATCATCGCATTGGTAGGCATTCGGAGAGCCGGATGATTTTTTCGCAAAGCAATGATTTGTTTAAAAAATTCAAATACTTTTTTATATTGCATTTTCCTGTCCCAATCAATTGCGTTAATACTGTCCGGCGAATTGTAAGAATTTTCAACACCTTGTTTCGTGCGTAAAAATTCTGTGCCGGCGTGTAGAAACGGAATCCCTTGCGCCGTCAAAACAATAGTTTGCGCCAATTCGTGCATTTTTATCCGTGTCGCTTCATCATCATTCGGATTAGAATTTAAAAGCCTGTCCCAAAGCGTGTGGTTGTCGTGACACTCGACATAATTAATACACTGAAACGGTTCTTTCGCCCAAGGTGCTTTTGAATAATTTACTTTTGAATAATCCACTTGCGGATGTTTTGTCGCTGCAACGACACCGAATTTTATGGTTTCTTCCATACCGATTTTTCCACTCGCAAAACCTTTATCCCGTCCGTCGAAAACAGAACCTTTTGCACCGTCGCGCATATCATCCGAAAAAGCGGCGATGCGATCTAATTGAAGTGTATGTGCTTTTACACTGCGTTTTTCGGGTGGCAAAGGTGAATCACCACCTGTCCAACCTTCGCCGTATAAAATTATTTCGGGTTTAATATCATGCAATGTTTTTGAAATCAAATTCATTGTTTCAATATCGTGCAAACCCATCAAATCGAAACGAAAACCGTCAACGTCATATTCTTTTACCCAATACGCCGTACTTTCAACCATAAATTTGCGCATCATCGGTTGTTCCGAAGCCGTTTCGTTACCACAGGAGGCACCATTAGAAAATTTACCGTCCGGTAGAAAACGGTAATAATAATGCGGTTCTATCTGATTGAAATTCGATTCTTCACCGAACATCGTGTGATTATATACGACATCCATCACAACGCGCAAACCTTTTGCATGCATTGCTTGAACCAAAGTTTTAAATTCTTTAATGCGCGTGACAGGATTAAACGGATCAGTTGAATAAGAACCTTCCGGTACATTGTAATTCATCGGGTCGTAACCCCAATTATATTTTTTATAATTCGGGTCGTTGCATTGCGTTTCATCAACGGTATAGTAATCGTAAATCGGCAACAAATGAACGTGTGTGACACCCAATTCTTTTATATGATCTAAACCCGTAGAAAATCCGGCAACACTTTTTGTATTTATTTCCGTCAAACCCAAAAACTTTCCTTTATTTTTTATGTCCGAATTAACGGCGATAGAAGCATCGCGGACGTGCAACTCATATAATATAACGTCCGTTTTATTTTTAAGCGGCAATAAAGTGGATTTTAAATTGACATCCGGTTTTGTATCGCTCATATCAATCACCGCAGCACGCAAACCGTTCACACCCACAGCTTTCGCGTAAGGATCCGGTACTTCGGCATTTATGATGCCGTTTTGTTGCGTTATTTGAAAAGTATAAAATTGATTTTTTCTGTCTCCGGTGGCTTTAAAAGTCCAAGTACCGTTTTCTGCCTGTTGCATTTCCGCGGTTTCGATGATGTCATCCGACTTATTAACATTTGGTGTAGCATTTTTATAGAAACGCAGTGAAACATTTTTGGCACTTGGTGCGTAGATTCTAAAGAAAGAGGATGAGGGCGAATATGTTAAACCTAAATCAGTGCCGGCGTAAATGGGTAAACCGGTTTGTGCATCAGTCATAAAATTTGTTATCAGAAAACAAACTGTTAAAAATAAAGTTTTTATTGACATAGAAAGTGTCTTATTTGATGTAATGTTTCGAAAGTCTTTCGTTTTAGTAAAGCACAAAAGTAGAGATTTTTTTTGAAACACAATTTGGTATTATTTGTTTCCGTTTTCTGAAATGTTTTTCGATAACAAGATACAAAAGGTAAATTTCAGCGAGTTATATTTTTAATTGATAATTAATTTTCCTATTCATATTATTTTTTTTAAATTTTTTTAATGCAAACGATTAAAAAATTTCTATTTCTAATAGAATTATTTATATTTGCCATCAAATTAAAAATAATCTAACTTACGTTGAAAATGCGTTTGACTTTGAACGGAAAAGATAAAGTTCTTTTTCTAAATTTTTGTAATGTTAAACGTCTTTTTTTATACCAACTTTTAAATTTTTAAGCATAACTATGAACTCAGTAGAAGGAGTGCAAACCCTATTAGAAGCAGGTAAAACTGACGATGCACTTAAAAAAGTGCAAAAGGCCCTTGAAAAATCGCCCGAAGATTTAGAAATCAAGCAGGCTGCGGCCAGTGTTTATTATCGCAAAATGGTGGAAGCTTATGAAGCCAAAAATTCCGACAGTGCGATTGAATGGTATGGTCATTACTATACCTTGCAATTACCGGAAGAGGATCCGCAACATGAAGCTTTTAAAGAATATCAACGGCGTATCCACCCCGAATTCGCCCGTATGCAAGAAGCAAATAAGCTCAGCAAATCCGGAAAAAATTTAGAGGCATTAGCTATTTACGAAGAAATTTTAAAAACGATAAAAGACTATAAAGTCGCTTACGTTAATGTAGGTTGGTGCCTTTATCGTTTACTCGCCGAATTAACACCGCAAGATGATCCTGATGTGGATTTGGTTAATAAATGTTTCGATATTTATAAACGTTTTGAAATTTTAGGACCAAGCAATTTGCACGCTCAAATGTTGCGTATTGCACTTTACTTCAAAGATGTACAAGGTGTCAGACTGTTAGACTTTTTGCACGGTTGGAATTTTGAATACTTCAGAGAAGAAGATTACAAACCATTTAAAACTTCTAATAATTCAGTTATTCCGAGCTTATGTGAACGCGCTTTCTTGACATATAGTCGCGTTTTGATGAAATCCTTGGATAGTAAGGATCAGGAAACGGTCTCGAATGCGAAACAATACGCGCTTGATTTCTTGCCGCAATTGGAAGAAGTGTTCGAAAGATTGCCGCGCAATACATGGTTGCCTTATGTGCGTTCACTTTTGATGGCGAAATTAGGTAAAACACAGCGTGTACAAATGGAACTCATTCACTTGTTGAAAAGAGAAAACAACCAGTTTTGGGCATGGGCTTCATTGGCAGAGTGTTACGCAATCGAAGGCAGAGACCAAGAATCTTTGGCAAGTTATTGCAAAGCATTCTTGTTGCCGACACAAGGCGAATTAGCAATTCATGTACGCGAATCTTTTGCGCGTCTTTTGGCTAAAATTCGTATGTATCCGGAAGCAAAAGCAGAAATTGAAACGATTGAAAAATCGCGCGATAAAAAAGATAAAGTCAAAAAAACTAAAAATAAACGCGACGAATATTTTGAATTGGCGGAAGAAGATTGGTACAAAAGCGAATTAATTCGCTCGACAGGTACTAATAAAATGCTTTACACGCGTTTTGCCGGTCGTGCCGATGCGCTTTTATGGGCGGATATACCGGAACAAATTGCCATCGTTACACACGTTGATACGGAACGCGGTTTATTTTTCTTTGCTGTTGATAGAAAAATCGGTGGTAAACACGGCGTAAAAGGTTTATTGTCGCGTGTAAAAGTCGGCGATATTTTGGCACTGAAACTGCGCGAAGAAATTAAAAATGATTTAAAAGGTTGGAAAGTAGTCGGTGCGCGTTACGAAAAAGAAAAAATACCGAAAGATATTTGCCAAATATTAGACGAAACGATTCAGATTCCTTACGGACGTGATTTCGGTTTCTTCAAACCAAGTAATATTTATGTCGGTCCTGATATTGTAAAAAAATATCGCCTATACGATGGTCAACGTGTAAGAGGTTTGGCACTTCAATCTTATAATAAAGCTAAAGCTGAATGGGGTTGGAAAGTAATTTCCATTATGGGTGAAGATTAATTGAGTATTAGTTTTTGATTATAAAGCAAAAATTAAAATAAGACATCCCGAATTTTTCGTTTGAAAAATTCGGGATTTTTTTATCCGTTACAGAAACACATTACTTTAATTCATTTAAAAACTCCACAATTTTCCGCGCACCATTCAAAGTTTTAACATTTTCTCGAATAAAAATAAAATGTTTCGGGGTTTGTTTGAAAGTCATTTGTTTGGTTTTTCCTTCTTTTAAAACATAGCCTAATATTTTTTTAAACATCGGCGTTTCATAAAAAGCAGATTGCGGATTGCCGATAAAATATCCTTGTAATTTATTTCCTTTCAGAATAATGCGCTCAAAACTCACTGCTTTCGCAGCCCAACGCAAACGTAAACCATCAAATAATTCTTCGACTTGCGGCGGAATTTTTCCGAATCTATCGCGCAACATTTTGG
Organism: Saprospiraceae bacterium; assembly: GCA_043748865.1. Lineage (GTDB taxonomy): Bacteria > Bacteroidota > Bacteroidia > Chitinophagales > Saprospiraceae > JAAFJT01. The sequence continues at coordinate 1,965 of JAYTNA010000092.1, read as the reverse complement.
CGAATAACTGAATACTTTCTTCGTTTTGTATTTCATCGAGTTGCGTGTAAAGATTCAAACGCTCTTGTGTGTTCGTGACGTATTCGTCGGGAATGTGCATTTCAATGTCTGTATCAATCGTGCAATCCAAAACAAATTTATTTTTGTTGGCTTCAATCTCTTCTTTAAACAAATCGGCAAAATCGGATTGTTTGAGTTCAAAAACGGCTTCATCTAAAATTTTTTGATAAGTCTCGTAACCAACATCATTGATAAATCCGGATTGTTCGCCACCTAATAGATTGCCTGCACCGCGAATATCCATATCGCGCATCGCAATATTAAATCCGTCGCCGAGATCAGAAAATTCTTCAATCGTTCGCAAACGCAAACGCGCTTCGTTCGTTAAAACACTCACCGGCGGACAAAATAAATAACAATACGCTTTTTGATTCGAGCGTCCGACACGACCGCGCAACTGATGTAAGTCGCTCAAACCGAATTGATGTGCTTGATTAATTATCATTGTGTTCGCGTTAGCGATATCCAAACCGGTTTCAATGATGTTCGTACATACCAAAACTTCAAAACGTTTATCAATAAAATCAACGAGTGTTTCTTCTAATTTTTCCGGCGGCATTTGTCCGTGCGCCATCTGAATGTTCACGTCCGGGCAAAGTTTGTGCAACAACGCGACCATATCCGGTAAAGATGCGACGCGATTGTGCACAAAAAAAACTTGCCCACCACGATTGACTTCAAAATAAATAGCATCTTTAATTGTATCTTCACTAAACGTGCGCACTTCCGTATGTATCGGCTGACGGTTTGGTGGGGGCGTTCGGATAATAGATAAATCGCGTGCCGCCATTAAAGAAAATTGCAAGGTTCTCGGTATCGGCGTTGCCGTAAGCGTGAGTGTGTCCACATTGGTTTTCAAATGGCGCAATTTTTCTTTTGCACCGACACCAAATTTTTGTTCTTCGTCAATAATTAATAATCCCAAGTCTTTAAACTTCACTTCTTTTCCGACAAGTGCGTGCGTCCCAATAAGAATATCTACTTTGCCGGCTTTAGTTTGCTCGATGACTTCTTTTTTTTCTTTTACTGTTCTGAAACGGTTTAAAAAATCAACGGTGGCACCAAATTCTCGGAGTCGGTCGTCAAAAGTTTTGTAGTGTTGTAGTGCGAGAATTGTTGTCGGCACGAGAATCGCCACTTGTTTTCCGGCAGCAACTGCCTTGTATGCGGCGCGAATCGCAATTTCCGTTTTACCAAAACCGACATCACCGCAAATCAATCTGTCCATAGGATACATTTTTTCCATATCCGCTTTGACATCAATTGTCGCTTTCGATTGGTCAGGCGTATCTTCATACATAAACGACGCTTCGAGTTCGGTCTGCAAATAATTATCTTCGGGAAAAGCAAAACCGACACTCGCTTTTCGCAATGCGTAAAGTTTGATGAGTTCGGCGGCAATATCTTTTACTTTTTTCTTGGTGGCGCGTTTTAAATTGTTCCAAGCATCACTACCGATTTTATTCAGCTTCGGCGGCGTGCCGTCTTTTCCGACGAAGCGCGCAATTTTGTGTAACGAATTGATAGAAACGTACAACAAATCGTTGTTCTGATAAATTAATCGCACTGCTTCTTGAATTTGTCCGTTAATAGAAATTTTTTCAAGCCCCGAAAATTTTCCGACACCGTGATCAATATGCGTAACAAAATCGCCGGGTTGTAATTGTCTCAAAATTTGTAAACTCAGTGCTTGATCTTTCGAAAAACCTTGACGCAAACGAAACCGATGAAACCGTTCGAAAATTTGATGGTCGGTGTAGCAAGCGATTTTCAAATCTAAATCAATAAAACCTTCTCGTATCGCCTTCATTACCGGTTCCACTTTCGATGTCGCTTTCAAATCTCTGAAAATCGCTAACAAACGTTGAATTTGTTTTTCATTGTCTGTGAATAAATAATTTTTCA
>JAYTNA010000091.1:0-3923 GCA_043748865.1 Saprospiraceae bacterium | reverse complement strand
TCAATGTCCAACACGATTTGCGCATTGATAATTGCAACGGTAATTCAAAAACATTTTTGGTAAAAAATTTAGGTACAGATACTATGACTTCAATCAGTTGGATACCTTCCACGCTCATAGATGGTTCAACCACCGTTTTAAGTCCGACGATAAAAGCCGGCGCGAACGGTACCTTAATTGGCACTTTCAATAATGGCACGTGCAAAACCACTGATACTATCCAAGTCGCCTCACACAATTTGAAAGCCGGTGTCTCTGCCTCGCCTTCAACGCTGTATAAAGACGAAATCGTAACGCTCATATCAACACCCGGCACCAACGGTTACACCTACAAATGGAGTTCACCGACGGATAATCCGACAGCAAGTACTACCACCGCTAAACCGACAGCCGACACGCGCTATATTGTCTCCGTCACAGATAATTTCGGTTGTACAGATACCGCCTCTGTCTTCATTCGCCTACTTATACCGCAATGTGCCGAACCCTATATTTTTATTCCTCGCGCCTTTACTCCCAACAGCGACGGCATAAACGACAAATTCTACGTCCGCGGCGACTATTTAATGCAATTAGAATTTGTGGTATATAACCGCTGGGGCGAGCAAGTTTTCAAAACTTTAGATAAAACAGTTGGGTGGGATGGTACATTCAACGGACAAGCTGTAACACCCGATGTTTACGGTTATTATGTAAAAGGCACTTGCAAAAACGGTGAAACTTATTTTAAAAAAGGCAATGTAACAGTCATGAAATAATTTTGACTTACTGACTTTGGACTTACTGATAATAGACTTATTTTTCTATTGTTAGTAAGCGCAAAATAATTTTTTGTTTTCCGTACCGGAGCAACTCAAAACTCAACAAAAAAAATCGCACAAAGAAATTTCTCTGTGCGATTTTTTTATAAAATCAATGCTCGGGTAACCTTTTACGAATGACGAGGCTTACTTTTGTAATTCGTAATTCGTAATTCGTAATTCGTAATATGGACAATATAGAAACAGACCGTAAAATAGATGCTTATAAACTTTTGGTGTCCGGCATTCATCGGCAGTTAGAAAAAATTTACGAAGGCGGCGGGAAAAAAAAATTAGAGGCGGAACGCGCCAAAGGTAAAATGACCGTACGCGAACGCCTAGAGAATTTATTTGACAAAGACTCGGAAAAAATAGAAATCGGCGCGTTCGCCGGTTATGAAATGTATTCAGAACACGGCGGTTGTGCCGGCGGTGGCGTAGTCGTCATGATAGGTTATGTAAGCGGCAGACAGTGTATCGTGGTGGCGAATGATGCGACGGTGAAAGCCGGGGCGTGGTTCCCGATAACCGGTAAAAAAAATTTACGCGCTCAAGAAATCGCCTTAGAAAACCGTTTGCCCATTATTTATCTCGTCGATTCTGCCGGCGTTTTTTTGCCGATGCAAGACGAAATTTTTCCGGATAAAGAACATTTTGGACGCATTTTTAGAAACAATGCCAAGTTGAGTGCGCTCGGTGTGCCGCAAATAGCCGCCATCATGGGTGCGTGTGTTGCCGGCGGTGCATATCTGCCCATTATGAGCGATGAAGCATTGATTGTGGACGGACAAGGCACCGTTTTTTTGGCGGGTCCTTATCTCGTGAAAGCTGCCGTTGGCGAAGATATTGATGCCGAAAAACTTGGCGGTGCGAAAACGCACAGCGAAATTTCCGGCGTAACAGATTATAAAGTGCCCAATGACACGGCGTGTTTACAAGAAATCAGAAAATTGGTATCACATTTTGGACGTTTTGAAACGGCGGGATTAAATCGTATTGTACCGCAACCGCCCAAATTAAACGAAGAAGAAATTTATAGTATTTTTCCGGCAGAGACACCCGGTAAACCTTACGATACAGTTGAAATTTTGCGCCGCCTCGTGGACAGTTCCGATTTACAATTTTATAAAGAAGATTACGGCAAAACAATTATTTGCGCGTATGCGCGTATTGACGGTTGGTCTATCGGCATCGTTGCCAATCATAGATTGATTGTAAAAAACGGCAAAAATGAAATGCAACTTGGCGGCGTTATTTATTCCGATTCGGCGGATAAAGCGACGCGGTTTATTCTGAATTGTAATCAGAAAAAAATTCCGCTCGTCTTTTTTCACGATGTTACCGGCTTCATGGTCGGCAGCCGTTCAGAACACGGCGGTATTATTAAAGACGGTGCCAAAATGGTAAACGCTGTTGCTAATTCTACTGTCCCAAAATTAACGGTTATTATCGGTAACTCTTACGGTGCCGGCAATTACGCCATGTGCGGGAAGGCTTATGATCCGCGTTTAATTGTTGCTTGGCCTACTGCAAAAATTGCAGTGATGGGTGGCGCGCAAGCAGCGAAGGTTTTGCTGCAAATTCAAACATCATCCTTGAAAGCGAAAGGACAAACGATTGAAGCCAAAGATGAGCAAAAAATGTATGAAGACATAAAAAATCGCTACGACCACCAAACGACACCGCAATATGCTGCAGCCCGTTTGTGGATTGATGCGATTATTGACCCGCTTGAAACACGTCGTTGGATAAGTATGGGGCTAGAAGCGGCGAACAATGCGCCGATTGAAAAATTTAATGTCGGTGTTATTCAGGTTTAGTGGGTTGACGGTTATTCGTTATCGGTTTTTCGTTATCAGTTATAAATTATAAGTTTTAACTCGCAACGAATAACCGATAACCAATAACTGATAACGAATAACCGATAACGCATAACTGATAACCAATAACAAAATGACTAATAAACAAATCGCCAACGCTTTTTCGGATTTAGCAGATATTATGGAACTGCACAATGAAAATCCGTTTAAAATAAGTTCATATCGCAACGCTTATATCACATTGCGCAAACAAGATTTGACGTTGAGCGAAATGTCGCGCAAAGATTTAGATTCCATTAAAGGCGTAGGCAAAGCAATTGGCGATAAAATTGAAGAATTAATCTCGACAGGACATTTAGAAACTTATCAAAAATATGCAGAAAAAACGCCGAGCGGTGTGATTGATATGATTAACATCAATGGTTTTGGTCCGAAAAAAGTATTTCAAGTGTGGCAAAATTTGGGTGTCGAATCGGTTGGCGAATTGTTGTACGCTTGCAACGAAAATCGTTTAATTGAATTAAAAGGTTTCGGAAAAAAAACGCAAGAAGAAGTGAGCAAAAATGCGGAATACTTTCTGCGGTCTGAAAAAAGTCAATTGTGGGTCAATGTCAAAACAGAAGCTAAAGAAATAGTAACGCATATTCAAAAAAAATTAAAAAACATAACAGTTGATGAAGTCGGCGATTTGCGTCGTTTGTGTCCGACTTTAGAAGCGATTGATTTATTGATTACTGATTTTGGACATACTGATGATAGAAAAATAAATCCATCATCAGTAAGTCCAAAATCATTAAGTCTATCATCTATTGATTCGATTTTTGATTCAGATATTTTAACGCTCATAGAAAAAAAAGACGACGGTGTTTACGTTTGCAAAAATAAAACTGATTTTCCGGTCCATATATATACGTGTACGCCAAAAGAACGAGGTTCAAAATTGTTTTGTTGTACAGGCAGTACGGAGTTTTTGAAATCTTTTGCGAATAAGTTTGTCGGAAAAGATTTTCGTTCGCTACCGACTGAAGAGGCTATTTTTAAAACAGCCGGTATTCCTTTTATTGCGCCCGAAATGCGCGAGAATACGAACTTTAGCGAGGTTATAAACCGCGTCGAAGCTAAACAACTGATTTCACTTGGCGATATTCGCGGCGTGATTCACACACACACCACTTATTCCGATGGCGTAAATTCGATTGCGGAAATGGCGCATTACGCACAAAAAAAAGGTTACGGTTATATCGGTATTACTGATCACTCTAAAGCTGCTTTTTATGCCAATGGCTTGAAGGAAGACAGACTG
>JAYTNA010000090.1:0-4501 GCA_043748865.1 Saprospiraceae bacterium | reverse complement strand
TTATCTTTTGATGCGATAGTTTTATCTTTTGATGCGATAGTTTTATTTATTGATGCTATAATTTTATCTTTCTCAGCTACAATTTTTTTGTAGCCGCGCTCAAATGCTCTGTCAATTTCGTCTTCTATATCCATGATGTTGCGAATTTCATCGCTGGCTATCGCTCTGCCTAATCTGTCAACCATTTTTTTTAAGAGCGGATCATTTACATCTTCACTGAAATTCAATTTATGATTGTCGTCTTTTGTTTGAAATTCCGGGTTGAAAACTTGTAAAACGCGCTCTAACTTAGTGCGCGATTTACCGGATAGTTGTTTCAATTGTATCAAATAGCAATCGTGCGTCAATAATTCAACAAAATCTTCTTTAACAGTGATAAGTTCTTGAGTTGTTACATCTCGGTATTCTCTATTAATTTTTACAACGGCACTCCGAATATTATCTAAGGGAAATCCGAGTAAATAAATAGTGACAATCGGCAAAGGTTGTTTTTCCGAAAAACCGTTTTTATTTGTGACCTCGTCTTCTTTTTTATAATTATCGCCCAGATAGCGTCTGAAGCGCATCACATCAAACGCTTGTTTTGCTTTTTGCAATTCAATCAATACTTTTTTCAATTCGCCGCCTTCGGTTTTGACAACTGCTTTGAAATCAAATCTCAATATGCTGATATTACTTTCCGTTGTTTCCGTAGAAGATTCTTGCGGTTTAATCTCAAGACTAATTATTTCTTCTCCCAATATAATCGAGAGTAATTCGCGTGCAATTTCAATATCTTCCATCAGATATTTGAAAACTACATCGTAAATCGGATTCGCTATTATCATCGTTTTTATTTTAGTACAAAAATAGGGAAAGGTTTTGGAGAAAACAAATGAGGACTGGCATGAGAAATATTTATTTTTTTGATAACAAAATGGAACAAAAAATAATTTTGATAACTTAAATAGTTTTTTATTATATTCGCGTATTTAATTCTACTTTAAGTAACCAAAATGTTTGAAAAATTTATTATTAAAATTATGTAAATTATGAACACAATATTAGTATTAAGAGGAAGAGCCAATGTTGGTAAAAGTACAACAATTAGAAAACTGAGTCATCTTCTTTTAAATAATGGCTTTGTTGAAATCGAACCTGCTGATTATGATGAACCTTATGATTTTTCGGCAGTTTTCTCTAAAAACAATAAAAAAATTGGTATAACGAGTTCGGGAGATACCTATGATTTAGTGCTTGAAAAATTAAAAAAACTGGTTAATAATCCATGTGAAGTTTGTATTTGCGCCTGCCGTTCAAGAGGAAGAACCAATGACGCTATATTTGAATTTAAAGATTATTCAAACCTATTTATTGAAAAGACTATTGATGAGACTGGTAATGAAAAGGTTCGAGATAATCTAAATTCTCAAGATGCTCTTAAATTGCTCGGCGAGATTAATAAGTTTATTTAATGTCTTATTTATCTACTTATCTCCGTTCGCAAACAGTTTGTAATTAAAAAATACAAACACTACTTGTACCGTTTCTAAAAACTCAAGAGCTTTGCAAAATTTTTGCAAGGCTTTTTTTACGTTCAACCGAAAAATTTATATCTTTGTAAAAAAATTTTCATTTTAGAAAAATAAAAATAAATGAGTACGGCGATACAATTAAATTTAATATTCAATCAAGTGTTGGCATTAGTAAATTAATTGCCGGTGCAAGAAAAAATAAAATTGCGTGTGGCTTTAACAAGAAAGCGCGAAGAAAAATTAATTTTTCTTCGCGCTTTTTAATTCCAAATCCAAAATCCAAAATCGTTAATGTTCTATTCCACCGTCGCCGTGAATATGCCCGTGCGAAAGTTCATTGGGTGTTGCATCGCGTATATCTTCGACATGGACATTAAAATATAAATCAACACCTGCCATCGGATGATTCATATCCACTTTTACCATATCGTTTGTCGTTTCTACCACCGTTGCTAAAAATTGATTGCCTTGTTCGTCGTTGAGCGGCAAAACTTCGCCGGGCGTAAAAATATCGTGCGGATTTTGTCCGGGTTCGAATTTAAAAGCGGTAAAAGGAATTTCTTGTACCAAATCATCTTGATATTCGCCGTAAGCATCAGCAGCTTTTACGGGAAATGCTATTGCATCACCCACTTGTTTACCCGCAAGTTGTTGCTCGAAAGTCGGAATCATGGCACCGATACCTTGAATATAACTTAGCGGTTCAGCACCTTCTGTACTTTCAATGAGTTCGCCGGTAGGAGTGCCGTCGCGTAAAACATAATGGCATTTCACCACTTTATTATTTTCAATCATCATGTTGAAGATATTTTGTTTGTTAAATTGAATTTTTAAAGCCGCAAAGATAGTTATTGGCTACGGGTTATTGGTTATTAGCTATGGATTTTTTACGTTAAGCTACGGCAAATTCTGTAAATCGTCTGACTTCAACCGGAATAAAACCAAGTATGACATCTGAATGAGGAACGCCCCGTTTAATTAAGTCTTCAATAATATCATAGTCGGTGCTGTTTTCTTGTAACCAGATTTTACCGGCTTTTATATCTAAATGCAATAGACAGAAATAAATCCGTTTATTGTTTTGCCAACCTATGGACATTAATTGATAATGATCGTGTTCCGTATCAAAAATCAATTGATCTTCTAAATCTTTTTTACTTTCATTTTGAGGTGTAGCGTAAATGCTTAACAACTCTTTAATTAAATTTCGATACGTTACCAACTTATCCATTGTATTCTGATGCGCGTCTAAAAATTAAAATGAAATTTATTGCGAGCCATTTTTCCTTTTCTATTATAATTTGCAACAAAGATAATTATGTTTTGGTTTCAAAATAAAATAATTTTGTGCATAAAAAATTACTTCAGGTATCTATCACCATCTAAAAAGAAATGGAAATTCGACTTATAGTTATCAGAACACCTGATACCCAAAAACTTTCAGATTTCTACGCGCTCTTAGGCTTCACATTTGAATATCACAAACATGGCAATTCACCTTTTCATTTTTCAACAACAATAGGTAAAACAGTTTTAGAAATTTATCCGTTAGCAAAAAACCAACTCGAACCCGATAAAAATTTGAGATTAGGTTTTGGTATTGCTAATTTTGATGAAACCGTCTTACTTCTCAAAAATAACGGTATAAAAATTTTATCCGAACTTATTGAAACTGAATTTGGTTTAATGATAGTTTGCGAAGATACCGATGGCAGAAAGATTGAACTTTATAAAAATTAAAATGCCAAATTTTTTCTATAAATGAAAAAATTCGGCATTTTAATAATCCGTAACCCATAACCTATATCCCATAAACTTTTATCACCCACTCTTTAAACGTTTCATAATTCGGATTCATTTCTGTTGCTACTTTCTTTTTATCGGCAAGCATGGCGAGTTTTTCCGGAATTTCTATTTTGCGTTTTAAAATTGTTTCTACATCGTCTAAAAATTTTGCAGGATGTGCGGTTTCTAAAATGATGCCATTCGCATTTTTATGATTGCGATAATATTTCAAAGCTAAATATCCGACAGCACCGTGCGGATCCATTATGTAATTGTGTTTTTCATAAACATCAATCATGGCGCGTTGCGTTGTTGCGTCATCGAAAGCGTAGCCGAGTATATCGCGTTTCATTTTATTCCAACTGCCCGAATATAATTCGTTCATCCGTGCAAAGTTCGATGGATTACCGACATCCATGGCGTTTGAAAGCGTACGCACCGATGATTTCGGTTTGTAATCGCCGGTTTGCAAATAATGCGGTATTATGTCGTTAATATTTGTAGCAGCGATAAAACGATGAATCGGCAAACCCATGCGCTTCGCCAACAATCCCGCCGTTAAGTTGCCGAAATTTCCACTCGGAATACTGAATACGGTTGGTTTACTTGTATCTTTGAGTTGTTTGTATGCTTCGTAATAATAAAAACTTTGCGGAATCAATCGCGCAATGTTAATCGAATTGGCAGAACTCAAACGCACTTGCGCGTTTAGTTGTTTATCTAAAAACGCTAGTTTCACCAATGTTTGACAATCATCAAAAGTGCCGTTTATTTCTATTGCCGTAACGTTTTCACCAAGAGTCGTCAATTGTTTTTCTTGCAACATACTCACTTTGCCGCTCGGATATAAAATTACAATCTTGATGCCCGGCGTTTTATAAAATCCTGCTGCTACTGCTCCACCCGTATCTCCGGACGTTGCGACAAGAATTACTAATTCTTTTTTCTCCTCGCGATTAAAATAGCCCATCAATTGAGCCATAAATCGCGCACCGAAATCTTTGAACGCTAATGACGGACCGTGAAACAATTCCAAAAAGTGCGTGTCTTCATCAATGCTGACTAAAGGCGCGGGAAAACTTACTGCGTGTTCTACAATTTTTTTTAAATCATTTTCAGGCAACGCGCCTTGCAATAAAGTTTTCGCCACTTCAAATGCAATGCTTTGAAACGAATGTTGCTTTAGATTTTTTATAAACTCC
>JAYTNA010000089.1:0-1165 GCA_043748865.1 Saprospiraceae bacterium | reverse complement strand
TCGGCACGAAAGCCGTTCCGAAATATCAAGACCTCATGTTTAATATTGATCTTGGTAATTCAAAAGCCGGTAAATTTTCAATTTTTGGTTTGGGTGGTTTAAGTAAAATTGCTTTTCTCGGAAAAGATATTGATTCGTCCGATTTTTATGCTAAAACAAACGAAGATGCTTACGTCAATTCAAAAATCGGTATTGTCGGCATCAAACATAATTATTTGATTGACGATAAATCATATATTCGCACCGTTGTTTCGGGTTCCTATTCCGGCAATACTTACGATGTATATCGTGACAGAGACGGAATTCTGAAAAAATATGTGATTGCCGTTTCGGATTTTACGACGGCATATCGTGTATCGAGCTTTTATAATAAAAAATTTAATGCTAAATGGTCGTTGCACACGGGTATTAATTTGCAAAATATTCAACCTAATTCCAACACGCAATCCCGCGATACGAGTAAAGATTGGCTTCTGTTGCGACAATTCAACGGCACTTTAAATTTATTGGAAGTGTACGCGCAAACGCAATTCAAACCGTCCGATAAAATTACTTTCAATTTCGGTTTACATACACAGTATCTTGATTTATTAAATCAGAAAGCCGCGATTGAGCCGCGTGCGGCGTTGAATTATCATTTAACCGGAGCGCAAACTTTAAATTTCGGTTACGGTTTACATTCGCAAATGCAACCTTTGCCGATTTTGTTAGATAAAGATTTAACACCTAAAGGCACTTACGAAGCTACGAATCAAAATTTAGATTTTACGCGCTCGCATCATTTTGTGGTCGGATACGATGTGAAATCGAATAACAATTGGCACGGAAAAATTGAAACGTATTTGCAACTATTGGAGAATGTGCCTATAACTGCCGCATCAACACCGTCATCGTATTCTGTTTTAAATGTAGGTGCCGATTTTGCATTTCCTTACAAACCGTTTTTAGAAAATAAAGGTACGGGCAGCAACAAAGGTATTGAAGTGACAATAGAAAAGTTTTTTTCGGAAGGTTGGTACACACTCGTGACCACATCGGTATTCGATTCAAAATACAAGGGTTCCGATGGTGTTGAACGCAATACGGCTTTCAATGGCAATTATGTTTTCAATGCTTTAGCCGGAAAAGAATTTAAGTTCGGCAAGAAAAAACAAAATGCTTTTAC
>JAYTNA010000088.1:0-1187 GCA_043748865.1 Saprospiraceae bacterium | reverse complement strand
TCGTTATCCGTTAATCGTTATCCGTTAATCGTTATCCGTTAATCGTTATCCGTTAATCGTTATCCGTTAATCGTTATCCGTTAATCGTTATCCGAATTTTTTAAATAAAAAACGTCGGAGAGGTCCTCACCGACGTTAAAAATCTAATTTGAAAGATGAAACAAATAATAAAACTCCTTGCGTTTGTTTACACTTTTATTTTCTTCAATTCCTGTCGAGAAGTTATAAAACTTGATTTGAACACTGGTGCACCGCAGTATGTGATTGAAGGCGTGTTGACGGATCAATCCAAACCTTCTTCGGTAAAAATAACGAAGACACTAAGTTTTTATGACACATCAACGCCGGATACGGCTTTGGTTTCCGGTGCATTCGTTACAATTTCCGATAATGCCGGCGTTACCGATACTTTGAATGAAAAACAAAAAGGTATTTATCTAACAAAAAACTGATAGGAAAACCCGGCGGAACTTACGCGCTGAAAATAATCCTGCCTGATAGAACCATCACGGCAACAAGCACGATGCCGCGCCATGTTGATTTAGATTCCATAACTGTTGAAAAAATGAGATTTCAAGGCGTTCCGGATTCTATACAAGATATGTTTCCACCGCACTACGTCGGCAAAGCTTATTTCTTAGACCCGAAAGGGACGGGGGATAATTATTTTGCCAATATTTATCGCAATGATACGCTTTTAGGCAATTACTTCAGTTGGTTTACCGATGCCGGCACTTACGTTATTTCCGGCGATGGTAAACAGGGGATTGATATGTTCTATTTACCTTCCAACACAAACAAAGGCGATAAAATTACGGTTGATCTTTGGACGACTGAACTCCATCTTCTAAAATATTTTTCGAGTGTTTTTTCTAATCGCTACAATTCAAACACTATTGCGCCGGCAAATCCTGTCGGTAATTTATCAGGCGGTGCATTGGGTTATTTTGCAGCGGTGTCGGTGAGTACAAAAAATTTAATACTAAAATAAGCAGCACAATATTCCTGTCAGTGAAACTTATAGCGCGGAATTGATGCAGTTTATTGGTTTATTAGTTTAAGTGTCCGTACAAAATAAATTGATAACAAATCTCGCCGGCTTTAGATTCGAGCGTTAAGTTGTTATAATCACGGTCAGAGGACTTGAAAGGAGCGACGTGATTTTTTTCTGCGAAGCAGGAAAAAAT
>JAYTNA010000087.1:0-5103 GCA_043748865.1 Saprospiraceae bacterium | reverse complement strand
TTTTATATTTAGATTTTCCTTACTTATTATTTAGCACCTGGATTTTTTCCTGGAACTCTCCGGAAATCAATGCTATGCAATTAATTCAAAACTTGATATTCAATCATTGTTGTCCGGGAAAAATCCATGGATTTTAGGTTCAATTCAATGCCGTGGGATGCTGATCTTCATCAGCATGACGACTTCGCCGTCCAAAAATTAAAAATTCATTCTGAAATATTGGATTCCCAGACGCAGAATGCGTCATCCTGATGCATATCAGGATCCGAGCCTGCCCTGAACTCGTTTCAGGGGGCACGGAATTTATTTTCTAAAACAAAGGCGAAATAGAATATTATTCATAAAAATAATATGCATTCGAAAGGGGTGGCTTACTTTTCAGTAATTAGGAAAAAACCGGGTTATTATGCGAAATTCCAAGGTTTTTATGAGAAAAATAAATTTCCCCGGACAACAGTGATTGTCTATTGTCCATTGTCAATTGTCCATTGTCCATTGTCCATTGTCCATTGTCAATGAATCTGTTCTAAAAATTTTTTCAAACCATCTACCGTTAAATACTTAGCGATAATTTTTTTCTGCTTATCGAGTAAATATACGACAGGTAAATTAAGAGCGGCATAATTTTTTTGAACTTCTGAATTGGTTTGTTTATCCAAAACATTTAACCAATCCGATTTATTTTTTTGAATAAAAGGCAACCAAGTTTCTCGAATACCGTCGGTGCAAACGGCTAAAGTTTTTATTTTAGTTGCATTGGTAAATTGTAAAGCGTCTCGAAATTGCGGAATTTGTTCTTGACAATGTGTGCATTGACTGCTGTAAAAAATGAGGAGTGTAAAATCGGAATTAAATTCTTCAAAACTTCTGTTCATACCCGTCGAATCCGGCAAAGAAAATGTCGGTGCTTTCAAACCGATTAAATTTGTTCGGAAAGTATTCGCTTTATAATCTAATCGCTCCAAAGTATATTTATCCGTTCCACTGATTGTGTCGTGGTGATATACATCTACTAAATGCACCAACATATTTTCCGAAAAAGCACCTTTCAAATTATCGTCACACAATTGCGTGATATAGCGCAAAGTGTATTTATAATATTCCGGTGTTGCTTTTGTTCGCGCCAAAAAAATATCAATGTAAGCATTGAGAGAATCCGGGTGTTTCGGAATTGTATTTTGCAAGTACTCATCAATTTTAGTCGTATAAAAAGGCGCGTGTAAATATCTCGCATTGGAAAAATCAAAATTATCCCAAAAATGTTGGCGATAATAATAACCGTACAATGGATTGAACCGCTTGTCGGCAGTGTAAGGTTTTATATCTATGGGCATATCAATTGGTTGATGCGCTTTTAATAAACGCGTCACGAACAAACTCGGATGGGTATTAATTAAAGCCCGCGACGTACTGTCCAAATTTTTATAAACTTGTCGAATTTTATTATCTTGTTCCGCAAAAACGCTTTTATCTTTTGTAGCATGTTTCAGCATTTCCGTCATGGATTTAATATCTTCGGCTTGAATAGTCGCTTTATTGGTTATGCTCATATACGTAAAAAAAACTTCATTCTCTTTACTTTCAATAAGTGCATCATTATAAAGATTTTTGTAAGAAGTTTTAATAACGATATTTTTTTCATCGGCAATAATAAAATCAAGTAAACGCGCATCGTGTGTCGCGATGAAAAATATACCTGTCGGCAAATTTTTTCTCGATTTAAAGTGCATAAAACCCGTAAGCGAATCTACAACAATAGAATCCAATAAAAAAGTTTGATTACCATAATAGTAACACAGCAATGCTTTTCGCGCCGGAAAATCTTTTATCGTAATTTCTATATTGTTACTTATGCTGTCATTTTGAGCGAAAATAACTGTCGATAAAAATAAAACAAGCGGAATTAATATAGATCGATTTATTTTTTGCATGAGCTTTTGGAATTTTATTTAGTATGAATTATTTTGTTGTCAAACTTAATCAATACGCCGTTATATCAACAAAATTATATCAAAACAATTTAGAGCTAAAAAACTTGTCTGCTCCGATAAAAAATGAATCCATTTTTTGAGTATAAAAATTGCAAGTCTTTTTTATCGTCTAATTCTTTTTTAGATGAGATTTTTCCGACGATGTATGTAGCATAATTATTTTTTAAGCTATCGGGTATTTGTTTTTTTTGAGCATAAAATAAGTGGGCGTAACTTTTAAATCCATAAGTTTCTATCGTACATGTCTCTTTCGATTTACTTTCGTAAAATTCAATCGCTGCACGTTGCGAGTAGGCTTCGATATGAGGTACAAAAAAAATTAAAACACTTTGCACAAAAATTGCCGTGCCAAGAAAGAAAAAAACAATTTGACGATTCGATATTTTTTTTTCGCCGGTTCTACATGCTTTCAAAAAAACCCCCAGAATAATTATAAAAAAAACACCACACAATGATTCCCAACCCGACCAATGTACTTGTGCTTCTAAATTCGCTTGTGCAAAAATGTCTTTTTCAAAAAGTGGTTTTATAATATTGATATTTTTCCCGACAAATGGCAACAAAACAGTTAAACTCACCAACAAACCGCCGATGAATAATGATAAATAAAAAAACAAAGATGAAAATTTTTTATCGGGCTTTTGTGCGTTATATAAAACGACGGCAGACAAAAAACTTAAAGGTAGATAACACAAGGATGAATAATGTACAATTTTCGACTGTACTAAACTAAACAAAATCATCACCACCCAAAAAAGTGTTTTCATCCATTTTTCAAAATTTGTGAGATTTGGAAGCGTTATCCTGTTTCCGAAAAAAGCACCGATACCGAAAACAGACATCGGAAAACAACCAATGAAAATAACGACGAAATGATACCCGAAAAATCCGCCGTGACCTGCATCTTCCGTTTTTGCTAATCGCAAATTGTATTCAATAAAATTTTTTACAAACCATGAACCATTCAGCAAAATATCCAACCCGAACCAAGTCAGTGCCGTGATCAAAGCAATACCGGAAAAAAAAACAAACCTCAGAAATGATGATTGAAAGGTGGTCAATGATAAATCTTCTTTTTTTTTGCCGATAACTGATTGCTGAAAGCTAATTACTGGTTGCTGAAAACTGATAATCGATTTAAAAAACCAAGTAAGTGCAATGAGTAAGTAACCGACTGGTCCTTTCGTGAGTATGGCAAGTCCGCAAAAAATGCCGGCAATAATTAATTTTCTATTGATTATTTTTTTTGTTTGTTCTGTTTTTTTTTCGGCTTCAATAAAATGAACGATACTCAAGAAAATAAATAAATTAAACCAAGGATCGATAATACCGGATTTAAAATATAAAAAAGGTAGTACCGAACAACCGAGACACAATGCCCACAACAAACCGAGTCGCATATCGCACAAATTTTTTCCGATATGATATACTGAAAGCAAAGTCGAAATCCCGCAAATTGCATCCGGAAAACGCGCGGCGTATTCGTTTATACCAAACAGGCGCATGGAAAGTATTTGCAACCATATATACAGCGGTGGTTTTTCCCAAAAAGGTGCATAGTTGATTTGCAACTGCATATAATTTTTTGTGGCTAAGGCTTCACGCGCACATTCCGCAAAATTTATTTCATCCCAATCGAATAAGTGAACATTGCCGAGAAAAGGCAAATAAAAAAAAGCGGCAACTAATGCAATGAGGAGATAATTAAAATCGTAACGATTATAAATCGCGGCCAGTGCCGAACGAGAGTTTTTTGAACCGAAAAATTGCAAATCGAAAATCGAAAATCGAAAATATGTTTTCATTTCCCCCATTTAGTAAGTTGTTGCACAACTGCTTTAAAATCCTTCGGGAGTGGTGCTTCAAAAGTCATGGAGATATTTTTTGTCGGATGCAAAAAAGTCAGTTTTGAAGCGTGAAGTGCCGTTCGTGCCATTAAAGGACGTTCTTCGGTTTCAGTCGGTGCATTAAAGCGATTGGTTTTAATGTCGTGCGCAAAAAGCGCGTCGCGTTTGCCGTAAATCGCATCAATAGCCAGAGGAAAACCTTGCGACTGAAAATGTACGCGAATTTGATGCGTGCGTCCGGTTTTTATATCCGCATTCACCAAAGTAAAATTTTTGAAACGTTCTACCACTTCAAATTCCGTTACCGATTCTTTCCCTTTTCGCGCCACCGTCATTCTTCCGGGAATAGTCGGATGTTCTGCAATAGGTTTATCAATTCTGCCGGTATCGTCCGGCATAATGCCTTCTACCAATGCCAAATAAATTTTTCTTGTTTCCCTATTTTCAAACTGCATGGACAAATGGCGGTGAGCGTGTTCGTTTTTCGCAAAAACAAGCACGCCGGAAGTTTCACGGTCTATGCGATGAACGATGAAAACAGAATCCTGCGTTTGTCGTAAATTGCCGAGAACGCTGGGAATTTTAGGATCATGCCTGTCAGGAATCGTCAGCATTTGTGCCGGCTTGTTAACAATAATGATGTCGTCGTCTTCAAAAATGATTTCTTGTTTTTGCATTGAGTCGCGGTTTATAATCGCGGCACAAAAGTAATAAGGATGGCGCAATTATTGACATTAAGAAAATACGCTTAAAACAATATTTTATTTTACGGCAAAAAAAGGCGTAAAAAACTGCTCTAAATGGCTATCGTAAAAAAATTCGCAATTAATAATCGATGGTTTGTAAAAAAACCAAAGAAAAATGTAAAAAAAACAAAAAAAATGTTGCGAATTAATTCTTCTTGCTATATTTGCGCTACCATTCCATGAAGCACTATAATCGTTGATTGTTATTTTATTTCTTTAGCAAGCATCGGACACAATTTAATTTTGATAGGAATTAGTTATTCATGAAATTACACAATAATGTACGGACACAACAAACAATTTTTTACAAAAACCAACTTTAACTTTTTTTGTTTCTTTCTTTTTTTAGTAAATAATTTAAATGCATTTCCTTCCGGTTCTCCGGTTTCATCGGCTTTGTTAAATAAATTTTATACGGAAGTCGCATCAAAAGAAGAAAAAAGTATTGGTATTCCTATTATAAGCAGTACTTGGACTGCTTTCAAGGAACTCAGCAACATCAATAATATTGATGAAACT
>JAYTNA010000086.1:0-25955 GCA_043748865.1 Saprospiraceae bacterium | reverse complement strand
CAACAGATAACGGACAACAGATAAAAAAGTAGGATTTTTTTTGTAAATTATTCCGATATGAGTATATTTACGTAAAAATATTACAAAATAAGAAAATTAACTTAATTATGTCTTTATTTAATTTCTTTTTACCGAAAATTATTGAGTTAGCGATTGTAATAGGTACTGTTTTAATCGCGTGTTATTTAATTAATCGCTTAGGCGATAAATCTTCTTTGCATCGTTTAGAAATGGGTTTAGCGGTTGCTTTTATCGGACTCGCTGCCTTAATGCTCAATGCCAATTTAGCAGTACCGATAACAGGTGCTTTAAATAATTATTTAGAAATCGCTAAATCTACGGAAGTGGATAATGCCGATAAAATTTTGCAAATCATGAAAGTTCAAACGGAACTTATTGCAAAAAACACGAACGCCCTCAAAACACTGACTTCTTCGCTGATGATGTGGTGTGTAGCTTTAGCTTATATTACTCGATACGCTGTGCGCGATTGAATTTTTTCGTTCATCCTCGTCGAGGTTTAAAATCTCGACGAGGACTTCAATATTGTAAACTCCAATTTCAAAAAATAATCCCGTTTGCTTCCACAAAACAATTCCCTTAACTTTGTCCGTTCTTATTCAGTTCATGAACACAAATATAGTTATAGGATATGAGTTATTGGTTATAAATTATGATTTGTAAATTTTTATAAATCATAATTTATAATCAATAACTCATATCCTATAACTCATAACTTATAATCCATAACACGTCTAAAATGATTTGTTTTTTACGATTCACACTTATAATTTTTACCTGCCCCCTTTTTACAATTTTTTTATCGGCTCAACCAAAATATACGGCGAATGATACCATTCGTCCGTATTCAGGGTCACTTCGAGCAGGTGTAAATTTTGACATCTATCGCGGTTTTGCCGACGAAGATTTAGCGAACCTTTCTGCCGGTAATGAAAAACTTGGTATTGCCGGTGCCGGTATAAAATCCATTCGTCCGGGATTGTTTGAAAGTTTTACGGAATTGTATGGCATGAATACACGCATCCCGACTTTTGAATATTACGATTCACTCGGATTGAAAGATAATACGCTCATTCTCGGTTTTCCGTCCCAAGCACATCAAGATCCGACATTTTTTTGTACAGGTATTCAATCAACGATATTTAAAAATTTATACGAACCGATTTGGGTTAAAGGAGAAAACGGCACGTCCGTAAATGATAAAAATTATTACGCGCTTTACGTTTACAATATTGTAAAAAAATACGGCAAGTACGTCAAGTTTTATGAAGTTTGGAATGAACCCGGTTTTGATTTCACCGGAGGACGCGGTTGGTTGCCGAAAGGTGCACCCGGCAATTGGTGGGAAAATAATCCGGATCCATGCGATTATAAATTGCGTGCGCCGATATTTAATTATTTGCGTTTGCTGCGCATCACTTACGAAATTGTAAAAACGATTCAACCCGATGCTTATGTTGTTACGTCGAGTCTGGGCTATCCGTCTTTTCTCGATGCTGTTTTGCGTAATACCGACAATTTAGATTCAGGAAAAGTAACCGCCAATTTCCCTCTCAAAGGTGGTGCTTATTTCGATGGCATTTCGATTCACGCTTATCCGCATTTCGATGATGCTTTAAGAACTTATAATTTTCTGGCGGATAAATTCGATTATTCTCGTCACTCTGATGCGGCGGCATTAGATCCCGAACGTTCTAAAAACTTTTTTGAAGATGTCGCCAAAACTTACGGCTACGACGGTAAAAAAATGCCGAAAAAAATATACCTCATCACAGAAACGAATGTCCCCCGCAAAGAATTTGGCGATTTTTTCGGCTCTGATGATGTACAAAAAAACTGGATTATAAAGACTTACGTGAATTGTGCCAAAAATAATTTTTTGCAAATGCACGTTTTTAAACTTGCCGAAGAAACATCTTACGACAAAGCAGCCAACGAATTTGATTTGATGGGTTTGTATAAAAACATTCATTACAGCAACAAATTGCATCCGGAATTGAACGATGAAGGTATCGCTTATTCGACCGCAAGTAAAATTCTTTTCGGAAAAATATACGATACCGCCCGTACTGCCGCACTAAATTTACCCGCAAGTGATGTGGGTGGTGCTTTTCGAGATTCCAATAATGTTTACACTTATGTTATTTGGGCAAAAACCACTATTGATAAAAGTGAAAGTGCGTCTGCACAATATTCATTTCCGAGTTCACTTGCACTCGATACACTGTATCAACAAAATTGGGATTTTTCTAAGACAAAAAAAATTACGCTTTCCGGCGGAAAAAATATCGCGTTGAGTGCTACACCCATTTTTTTAACGGAAAGAAAAGTTAAGATCTCAAAGCAATTTGTATGCATAAACGAACCGATAAATTTTAATGCCGGAAAAATGGCAACAACAGACAATTGGGCATTTATACGCACTGATTCTATAAAGCCCAATGATAATTTGTATTACAGCAATACACCGGCACTTGATATAAGTTTTCTGTCAAAATCAAAATGGATTGCCACTTATTCCGGGCGCGATATAAACGGGAGAATAATACTCCAACAATCTTTTACGATTGATGTAGAGCGCACACCGACCGCTAATTTTTCTCTCGACTATCAAGCACCGTTTGTATTTTTGAAAAATCTTTCACAGGCTAATGCCGATTTTTTAATTTGGAAATTCAGTGACAGCACGCGCTCGAATTTACCGGACGTAACGAAGGTTTTTGAAAAATCCGGCAGCTATACTATTTCTCTGACGGCACAAAATCGCTGTGGTATACACGTTGCTACTAAAACACAAACGATTGATGCGCCAAAAATTCGTCTGTTAAAAAATACGGCGAATACTTTGGTACCGGATTACGTCGGCGATTTTCGCGCCGGTGCAAATGTAAAATTTGCGGACGGTTGGACAGATGAACAACTTGCCGATATCGCCGGAGGTAATATTGAAACAGGTATTTCCGGCGTAAATGCGAAAACAGCGCGAACAAGTTTACCGGATTTTTTTGTAGATTATTGGGGAACGGATGTGCGTTCAAAAACTTTCGAGCATTATAAAAACATTGATTTGCAAGATATTTTACTTACCGTCGGTGATCCGGCGAAAACGCATCAAGATCCGAATTTTTATTGCTACGCAAAGCAGTCGCAACTTTTCAAAAATATGTATTTGGATATTTGGAAAGATAATCCGGACGGAACCGTGAGTGTCAACGACTCAAATTATTTAGCGAAATATCTTTTCAATTTAGTAACCACTTACAAAAAAACGGTAAAATTTTGGGAAATTTGGAATAATCCGGGTTGGGATGAAGAAGGCAGGTATGGTTATAAAAATAAAGGAGAAGACCATAATTGGTGGGAATCTAATCCAGACCCGTGCGAACTTGGCGTAAAAGCACCCGTGCAACACGTCGTGCGCATGATGCGCATTGCTTATGAAATTATTAAATCGCAAGACTCAACGGCGTTTGTGACGATGAGTGCATCAGGTTTTCCGAGTTTTTTAGATGCTTTTTGTCGCAACACCGATGATCCGACAAATGGTACTGTCACAAAACAATATCCTTTAACCGGCGGTGCGTATTTCGACGCGCTTACTTTTACCGTTTATCCGCACATTGATGGTGCGGTTTATTATTACGATACCGGTACCAATAGTTTTGTATATCGTCGCAACTCCGATGCGGCAGCCGATGATATTGTCCGCCATAAAAAAGATTTGTCTGACGTTTTAAAAACTTACGGTTACGACGGCAAAGTTTTTCCGACAAAAAAAATGTTAATCAGTGAAATAAATGTGCCGCGCAAAGCAATCGGACCAATGCTTTGGGGGAGTGACGAGCTGCAGAAAAATTTTGTACTGAAAAGTTATATCACGGCGGCGGCAAATAATATTGTTCAAATGCACCTCAAAGATATTTTTGAAGATAGACCGATTGACAGTGCGACTTACAATCCAATCGAAGTTATGGGGTTATATAAAACATTAAATACAAAACCATTTGAAAAAGAATTGAACATAGAAGGTATTGCTTTTAAAAGCGTGTCGGAGATTTTGTACGGTTCCAGTTTCGATTCCTTGAGAACAAAAACGTTGAATTTACCTGCCAATGTGCATGGTGCAGCTTTCAAAAATAAATCCGGAAAATTTACTTATGCACTTTGGGCAACTGTTGCCGGCGATCAAAATGAATATGCACAGACTAAATACGCTGCAATACCTCTCAAAAATATTTCTATCGGTACAACATTTTATGTACGCACATGGGATTTTTCTCAAACGCGCACGCTTACAAACATAAACTTAATCGGCAAAACAGACTCGATATTGCTTTCCGGTACGCCGATTTTTCTGAGCGAAGATAGTATTTTACAGAAAACGCCGATTGCCGGTTTTACTGCCGATACGACAAAAAACTGTGCGCCCTACACCGTCAAGTTTCAAAATAAATCAACCGACGCGACGCAATATATTTGGCAATTTTCCGGCGGCGAACCGAGTACTTCAACACAACCGAATCCGACGGTGATTTTCAAAAAATCCGGTAACTACGATGTATCCTTGACCTCTCAAAATGCGCAAGGCAGACATACAAATTTTAAAACCGGCGTTTTAGTTGTAAAACCGACACCGAAAGCAGATTTTACATGGCAACGCACTGCAACGAGTTGGTCTATTCAGTTTTCAAATAAAACTTCCGACTCTTACACAATGCAATGGGATTTCGGAGACAGTTCCGTCGTTGACCAAACTATTTCACCGACGCATACTTATACGCTCGGCAAACGATATATAGTTCGTTTAATCGCGACGAATGATTGCGGCAGCGATACTTTAACGAAAGTCATTGATTTGAAACCCACTGCAACGCAAGATATTTTTGAAAAATTAAACGTCACAGCTTATCCGAATCCGTTTTCAAAAGAATTAAACATTCAATTAGAGCTTTTGGAAAATGCAACTGTTTCAATATATTTATGTGATTATCTAGGCAGGCGGATAAAAAACATTTTAACCGGAGCAACTTTAATAACCGGCAGTTACGTTTATCCGACGCAAATTGACCTGCCTTCCGGATATTATTTTTTGAGAATTGTGAAGAATGAAAAGATATATCATCAACCGGTGGTCAAGATAGAGTAAAGAAGAGACAATAACATAAATAGGAACGTATTTTGCTTGTAATTCAACAATGCAAATTTAATCAATGCCACAAATTTCCACTTTGACATCAGAGAAATCTTTGATGGTCAAAAATCTTTCTTTGGTTATAAGCCGAAAAGAGAGGTATAAAGTTTTATGTGCTACCGATAACTCTGTCCCGATGTTCATGCAACCTTGGTGGCTTGACGCTGTTTGCAAAAAAGGTAATTGGGAGGTTTGTATGTCATTTGATAATGCCGGAGAAATAAACGGTGCGTTGATATATTACAAAGTAAAATTGCGCGGTCTCGTAACAGCAATCGTTATGCCCGAACTCACGCCTCATACAGGTATTTGGTTGAAATTGACGCAAGTTCAAAAATTAAAAAGACATTCGGAATATACCAACGCCAAAAAAATAGTTTCAGTATTAGTCGAACAAATACCTAAAGTTTCACTTTTTCATCAAAAATTAAATTATGAACTCACCGATTGGCAACCTTTTTTTTGGGCGGGCTATCACGGAGAAATACACTACACCTATACACTTGACTTAACCGACACCGAAAAAATATATGGCGATATGAAAGGCAGTGTACGTACTGCGATTAAAAAAGCCAATACACTCGTAAAAGTTGAATTGTGCGAAAATATTAATGAATTTTATGCGCTTTGTAAAAAAAGTTTGGAAAAACAAAGTGCAAAACAACCGTTCTTATTCGAAACACTTATTTCCTTAGATATTGTTTTGCGGCAAAGAGATTGTCGTAAAATTTTTTTGGCGAGAGATGCTGCGGGAAATGCACACGGTGCAGTATATATTGTTTATGATAACCTTAAAAAATCGGCGCATTATTTAATCGGCGGCAGTGATCCGGAATTGAGACAAAGCGGTGCAGTAATGTTACTACTATGGAGTACTATTTTAGATGCCGGCAATTGCGGTTATACGCTTTTCGATTTTGAAGGTAGTATGATACCGAATGTTGAAAATGCTTTTCGTAATTTCGGAGCCACACAAACCCCTTTTTTTAGAATCACAAAGTCACAAAATAAATTTTTAGATATTTTGACTTCGTTTTTTCCGAATTACAGGTAGAAATTAGCTATTAGCTATTAACCTTGATCTTTTAAATAGAAAAAAGAAAACTCCGTTTTATGAATAGCTCACAGCTCATAGCTTACAACTCAAAGCTCAAGAACTATAACCATTTCTCTTTTTTATACCACTCCGCCGTTTGCTTTACACCGGTTTCAAGATTATATTTTCGTTTAAAATGCAATTCGGAAAAAATTTTCGGCGTTTCGGTGTGCCAATTGCCCGTATAATATCGCATTTTTTCCGAATTAATCAGCGTGGTTTTTTTTTGCAATGATCCCACTTTCCCTGATACGCCGGCAATAAAATTCAATAAAAATAACGGCAACGGTATTCTTATTGCTTTTTTGTTTAAAGCTTTTTTAATCGCATCACTGAACGCGTTCGACATATAATTCGCGCCGTCGGTAACGAGGTATTTTCCGCCGTTCATGCCGTTTTCTAAAACCAAAAACATTGCTGATGTTAAATCTTCGGCATGAATCAAACTAATTTTTTGCGGCTGCATACCCGTTTGAGCATCAACACCTTTAGAAATCATTTTAAAAACGGTGAGCAAATCTTTATCTCTCGGACCGTAAACACCTGTCGGTTGAACAATGGAATATGGAAAAGGGCAAGACGTTTTCAAAAAATTTTCCGCCGCTAATTTACTGCCGCCGTATCCGCCCGGTATCGGACGTGGTGTATCGTCGGCATGAATCACAGTATCCGAAGCTGCCGGTCCCATTGCTGCCATACTACTGACATAAAGAAAATTTTTTGGAGGCTGGTGCGATAAAGCACGCACAAAACGCTCGGTATGTTCGGTGTTCGTGTAAAAATAATCTGATTCCTTTAAAACTTTTGTTGCTCCGGCATTATGAATCACATAATCAAATGTGCCGGCTTGTCGCAGTCTTTCCGTCATTTCAATTTCGTTACCGAAATTAAGTTCTAAAAAGCGGATTCGTTTGTCTTGTAAATAAGTTTTATCGCTTGTTTTCCGCACGGCTGCCGTTACTTCCCAATTTTTTTCGAGCGCATATTCTACTAAATAGCTGCCAATAAAACCACTCGCTCCGGTAATAAGAATTTTCATGTTTAGGATTTACGTTTAAGCAGTACGCATTTCACCGGATAAAATTTTATCTGGGAAAATGCGTTTTCAGTAAAGCGCAAAATTACACTTTTTTATGCTTGTTTTATATCGACGGTTTCTGTATTTTTAAGCACAAAAAATGCCGACAGATTGCAAAATGTCTTTCACCAAAAACAAAATTTACACCGTTATTTCGCTTTTTCTTACGCAATGTTGTTTTATTAAACACAATAAATTTGCAAACCTATAAATAATTTTTTGTTCTTTAAGAACGTGAAATAAATAAAGTGCCGGAATAAACTTAATTATTTTCCTGCCAGAATCTCCAGCTTTTAAGGCAATGGTCGGTAATATTTAACGCAAAAGATAAGCATTTATCACGTCAAAAGAATAAGTATAGTTTGGTACTTTATTTATTTCACGTTCCTCAACACTAACCGGCAGCCTTAATTCGTTTAAAACGTTTAACTTGCAGCGTTTAAAAGCTGCGAAAACTTAAAATAACTTATATTGTCTAAGTTTTACAACTTCAATGATGTAGTATATTAACCTGTAACCGATAACCCATAAATTATGCTGCTGCGTTTACTTATTTTATTTCTCGGATTAATTGTATCCGCTCCTTTGTCGGCACAAAAAGCACAACGTGTGACAAAATCTGACCTCGAAGGTTATTGGTTCGGTACGGGTTCGGAAGATGTGAACACGCGCCACAGAGAAAAATTCGATTACGAATTGCAAGTGCGCGTTGTCGGTAACAAAGTTGAAGGGTTTTCTATCACGACACTCACGATTGACGGACAGAAATATGTGGCGAAAGCAAAAATTGCCGGCGAGCTTCACGATAATTATTTGAAATGCCGAGAAACTGAAAATTATTATGAAGAAAGATTACCTATGGGTACAAATTGGGTACCATTTGATAGAATGGAACTTATTTTGAGAAAAAAAGGCGAAAAATGTACGCTCGAAGGTTTATATGAAGTGCAAGGCGGTATAGATTTCGGCAGAATAAAATTAGAGAAAACGCCGCCGCGCGTATGAAAAAAAAAATTTGGGATGTGTTGATTGTCGGTCAAGGTTTGGCGGGATCTATACTTGCACACGAATTATCTGAACGCGGACTCAGTGTGTTGGTCGTTGATAAAAAAAATATCGGCGTTACTAGTTCATCTATTGCTGCGGGCATTATTAATCCGATTACGGGTATGCGTTTTGTTAAATCGTGGCGTATTAATGATTTTTTGCCGGTGGCACACAAAACTTATAAAAATTTAGAAAAAAAATTGGACACAACACTTTGGTACGATAAAACTATTCTGCGCACGATTCGTCTTGCTGAAGATGAAAATAATTGGCTGTTACGCGCATCTTATCCGGACAATAAACTGTATTTTGGCGACTTAATATTGGGACATGACCTTCCCCAAAAAATGCACGCGAACGCCGAAATAATTAAATTGGCGAAAATAAAAAACGGTGCGCAAGTAAATGTACCACTCTTAATAAAAGTTTACCGACATTTTTTGCGCCGAGAAAAGCGCATGATTTATCTCGAAATACAAACCGATACACTGCAATTTTTTTCGGATTTTATCACGCTCAACAATATTGCCACACAAAAAATAATTTTTTGTGAAGGAGAACGTGGACGCTTTAATCCATTTTTCAGCCACCTGCCATTTACACCCGATAAAGGCGAACTCATTATTGCCGAATTACCTTCTTGGCGTTTTAAGGATATTGTTAAAGATAAATTTTCTATTGTACCGCTACCGCCGGATAAAAAAAATGAACAACTTTACTGGATTGGTGCTACCGATTCTTGGGTTTTCGACGACGAAACACCGACTCAAGAAAAACGCAACCATATTGAAAGCGAATTAAAGAAAATGTTACCGGGCTTATCCGATAATTATTTTCCGAAAAAACATTTAGCCGCTATTCGTCCGACGGTGAAAGATCGTCGCCCATTTATCGGTTTTTCCGAGCAGCATAAAAATTTAGGTGTCTTTAACGGTTTCGGTACAAAAGGTGCGTCACTTATACCATTTTGGGCAGCACATTTTGCCGATGTGCTGACAAAAAATATCGAAATTGATAAAGACGTTGATATAAAACGGTTTTTTAGTTTATAATTATTAATAAAAAAAAGCAACCAACTGTACCCGTATGATACAGTTGGCTGCAAAACATTAATCCCTATGTAACCTTTATAGTTGAATAGTTAGTTGTTTATAGCTAACCTAACTAGCCTATTCATTTATTTCAAGTCAAACTCGCTTCTACCGGCAAGATAACCTTTGTTATAAATTTCGATCAAGTATTTACCTTTTACTAAATTAGCATTGCCTTTCGCATCCCAAGACATACAAACGTTTTCGGTGTCATTTTTAAAATCAACCGTTTTAGTTGTTGTGTATTGAATATCTTTACCGTCAGCTAATTTAATCACACCACCGCCACCTGAAGTTGTTGAAACCGCAACGCCTGTCGGATCAATAATGCGGACGTAAAAAATTTCTTGTCCACCATCAGTTACGCGGTTTTCAATCGCATCGAAGCACCATTTGAAGCGGTCAATATTGCCCGCGTGCGTACGTTCTTTTTCTTTACCGCTTTCGCGCACATGGTAGCCCGTTGTTTTAACGTTGCTGATATGGACCACGGAACCGATTTCAGTTTTTTTAGCTAATATAGCTTTTTCAGCTTCTATTTTGGCCTTTTCTGTTTCGATGGCTGTTTTTTGCGTAATCACTTGATCTTTTTCGGCAGAAACCTGCGTCAAGTTTTTTTGCAAAGTCGTTTTATCCGTCGTTAAAACAGTGACTTGTTCGCCCAACTGTTTTTTCTCGGTTTCTAATTTTGCAATTTGATCTACATAACCTTGAGCAGTAGCTTTCATACGCGCCATTTCTGTACGCGCCCCGTTCAAATCTTTTTGAACGTTGATGAGTTTGCCGATTTTGTCTCTTTGAGCCGACAATTCACTTTTTTGTTTGTCAATCAAAGAATTCAATTGCTGATTCGTACCTTTCATGCCTTCTAATTGTGCAGAAGCATCATCGAATTGTGTTTTCAACGTTGCATTGAGGTCTTCATCTTTTTTGATTTCAATTTTAGCGGCTTGAACTTCAGTCGTTTTATTGCTGTATCCCACATAGGTAGCAATTTGTGTTCCTGCCAATACAACAAGACCTGCAATAGTCCAAGGAAGAATTTTCTTGGCTCTGTTGTTGTTATTGTCCGCAGAGTTGTTCTGATAATTGGTACTCATAATTCCGGTTTGTTTAAATTCTAGTTTAAAAATAAAGTTTTCGAATAATTGTATGCGTTCACTCACTGTGTTTGTTGCAAACTAAAGCCTGCAATAACATTAGAACGCAAATTTTAAAAGTCTATTATAAATCAAGTGAGTTGTACACGTTTATTCGATACGAATTTTTATTTTTTATTTTAAATAAACAGATTATTAATACAATTTCAAAAAAACTTGATTAAGAAAAAAATACCGCAGAAATTATTTTTCTTAATTTACGTATTTGTATGTAAAACGAAAGTATGTATGGCGTATTGTGTAAAAAATTATTTTTTTTGTTAAAGTTGCTTTTAAGTACATTTATTATTGAGACGTGCCTCGAAAAATTCGATACATTATTTTGTGTTAAAGAAATATTAAATGATACCTCATTCAAACTGCACCGTTACCCACTCTAATACACACGCCGGTTTTTTTTGCCCTTCAATTTCAATAACGGCATCAACTGTAATTTTTACACCGTTACCAGCAAAATCTTCAACAGATTTTATCATCGCGGACATACGCAAACGCGCATTTACCGGCACAACGTTTATGAACCGCACTTTATTGAGTCCGTAATTGATGCCTATTTTCAGCGAAGATATTTTGAATAATTCTTCTAAAAATTTTGCTGACAACGAGAGCGTCAAAAAACCGTGCGCAATGGTTGTACCCGTCTGCATTTGTTTGGCGCGTTCCGTATCAATATGTATCCATTGAAAATCTAACGTAGCTGCGGCGAAATCGTCAATCATTTTTTGCGTGACGACAAGCCATTCGGAAGTGCCTAAAAATTTTTCTTCCGATTGTTTCAATGCGGCAAGGTTGTCGAAAATAATCATTTTTAAATGAGCAATAGATTTTAAGTAATGATGAATGATAAATGATG
The DNA here is from genome assembly GCA_043748865.1 of Saprospiraceae bacterium. Classification (GTDB taxonomy): domain Bacteria; phylum Bacteroidota; class Bacteroidia; order Chitinophagales; family Saprospiraceae; genus JAAFJT01. The sequence goes on along the minus strand of JAYTNA010000086.1, from coordinate 14,418 downwards.
AATCTCGTGATAAATTGATTTTCAATTGCTAACGAAATTTCAAAACATTGTTTATTTACATTTAGGTACTTAGAATCATTGCCCGCAGATTTTCGCAGATTTTTTTCGCAGATTTTCGCAGATTTCTTAATATTTAGCATCTGCGGGCAATTTGTTTTTTAAAGTATTGTCATGTAAAATTAGAAATTAAAATTAAAGATAATTAAAGACCGCAAAAAAAACTTCAAACGATTTTTTTTGTTAATAACTCGATGAAAAAAAATTCGACGTACTTTTGTACCGAAAAATAATTATCCGCGATAATAGTCTATTCTCTATTGTCCGATATCCACTGTCTATAAAAATTATGATTTACGACGTTACAGTAATTGGTTCAGGTCCGGGCGGATATATCGCCGCCATTCGTTGTGCGCAATTAGGAATGAAAGTAGCCATCATCGAGCGTTACAACACACTCGGCGGTACGTGTTTGAATGTCGGTTGCATTCCGTCAAAAGCATTACTCGACTCGACGGAACACTATCACAATGCCATTCATAAATTTGCGCTGCATGGTTTAGATATTGAAGGCGGATTGAAAATAAATATGCCGCAAATGATGACAAGAAAAGCAGATGTAGTTGATCAAACGACAAAAGGCGTTGCGTTTTTGATGAAAAAAAATAAAATCGATGTTTTTTACGGACACGGTTCATTCATCAATGCCAATAAAATAAAAATTACGAAAACCGACGGTACATCGGAAGAAATTGAAACGCAAAAAGTAATTATCGCTACCGGCTCGAAACCGATTGTGCCGCCGAGTTTCAATTATGATAAAAAACGCGTCATTACCTCCACCGAAGCCTTAAAAATTCAAGAAGTACCGAAAAGCATGGTGATAGTCGGTGCCGGTGTAATTGGTCTTGAACTTGGTTCTGTTTATGCACGTCTGGGAACGGAAGTCCATGTCATAGAATTTATGGATAGGATTATTGCTACGATGGATAATGATTGCTCGAAAGAACTGCAACGCGCATTAAAAGATATTGGCATCAAATTTTATCTCGGTCATGCAGTCACTTCTGTTACGCCGGAAGTAGATAAAGTTGTTGTAGGTTATAAAAAACGCGATTCGGAAGATATACAAACGATTGAAGCCGATTACTGTTTAGTTGCTATCGGTCGCAAACCTTATACGGATAATTTGGGTTTAGAAAACGTCGGTGTAATTAAAGATGAAAAAGGACGTATTAAAGTAGATGAACATTTGCAAACAAACGCGACGGGTATTTTTGCTATTGGCGATGTGATAAAAGGCGCGATGTTGGCGCACAAAGCCGAAGAAGAAGGCGTTTGCGTAGCGGAATTTATGAACGGACAAAAACCGCATATCCATTATCATTTAATTCCGGGTGTGGTTTATACTTGGCCCGAAGTTGCGAGCGTTGGTTATACCGAAGAAGAAGTGAAACAAAAAGGAACGCCGTATAAAGTCGGCAAGTTTCCGATGAAAGCTCTCGGTCGTGCGCGAGCAAGTACAGATACGGAAGGAATGGTAAAAGTAATCGCACACGCAGAAACGGATGAAATTTTGGGCGTACACATGGTAGGTGCACGGGTTGCAGATTTAATTGCGGAAGCTGTTGCACTTATGGAATTTCGCGCATCGGCAGAAGATGTCGGCAGAATGAGTCACGCACATCCGACGTATGCCGAAGCATTTAAAGAAGCGGCATTGGCGGTGAATGGTGGTGCATTGAATATTTAAAATAATGGTTGATGGTTAATGGTTAATGTGGGAGTATTTAATTAACCATTAACCATTAACAACTAACCATTAAATTTGTAAGTATCGTAAAATGAGATTCAAATATGATGAAATACATCGCGTATATTTTTTCATTTCTTTTTTTCACAACCAACTTGATTTCACAAATAACTTTTACGGCAGAAACCAATGCCAAAGAAGTAGCCGTCGGTGAGTATATTGATTTGAAATTCACGTTGAAAAATGCGCAAGGGAGTAATTTTCGATCGCCGGTGCTGTCCGATTTTATGGTCGCTAATGGTCCGAATCGCATGAATTCTATGACAATTGTGAACGGACAAGCAGCGAGCAGTGAGTCTTACAGTTTTACGCTTCAAGCCAAACGCGAAGGCACTTTTACCATTGGTAGCGCGAGTATTACAGCAAAAGGACAATATCATTCATCGCAACCACTTACTATCACTGTTAAAAAAGGTACGCAACAAACGGAGTCGGATGTGAAAGATGCGAAAGGCGAGGTATTTTTACGCGCCGACATTTCTGCAAATAAAACTTACGTTGGGCAGCAAATCATTTTGGATTATAAATTATACGCCGCCATTAATGTGAATGGTATCGGATTGGTGGCAGAACCGAGCTACGATGGTTTTTATAAAGAAGATGTGAATAATTTTACGCACACAGATCAGCGTGTAACAATCGGTAACAAAACATATATTACCCGTATTTTGAAACGTGTCGCGCTTTTTGCACAACGTGAAGGTACACAAACGATTGAACCGATTGAGTTTCGATTAAATATACCCGTTAAACAAAATCGCGGTGAGGATAACGACCCATTCGGTTTGTTTTTGAATTCGGTGCCGTCTTCAATGGCTTCTAATGTTTCACAAGTGATTGTGCGCAATTTACCGGCACCTACACCGAAAGATTTTTCGGGTATTGTGGGTGAAATGCCGAAAGCAGAACTTATTTTAACAAAAAATACGGCGACAACTGATGATGTGATAAGTTTAAAACTCACTATTACAAGTACCGGCGATCCTAAACGAATTCAAGCTCCATTGATTGAAAGCACAAATAAATATACTGTCAGTGAACCTAAAACGAGCAAAGAAGAACACAGTGAACAGCAAGGTGTTTATACAACGACAAAAATTTTTGAGTACTTTGTAACACCGAAAGATACCGGCGATATTGTAATCGCACCAACACTCTCCTATTTTGATGTGAAAGAAGAAAAATATAAAAACATCAATTTGTCGCCCGTGAGCTTAAGTATTTCTCAAGGCAAAAATGTGGGTATTAAAACAATTGCGACGAATACCGATAACCTCTCGCCGACTACTGAAAATGTTTGGTGGATGCCTTTTCTAATCGGTATGGCAGCATGTTTTATGGCAGGTGCCGGCTATTTAATCATGAAAAATAAAAAACAAGAAATGAAAACCGAAAAAAAACAACCTGCAATATCAAATGCTCAGCGTGCAGGTATCGGTATCAATGCAACAAAACAATTAGCAGATATTGAACCGCTTTATAACGAAAACCCGCGTCGTTATTACGAAGAAATATCTAAAACGTTGTTCAAGTACGCGCAGGAAAGACTTGATATACCGCTCTCCGATTTTTCAAAAACCGGCTTGCAAAATACTTTACGTCAAAGAAAAGTATCTGAAAATAATATTCATTCTTTTATTGAAGTACTTAATACTTGCGAACGCTCTCTTTTCGCCGGTGTAAATGCAAGTGCAATGAGTTCTCCGAAACTTACGCAAACGGCTATCAGTGCTGTTCAAGCGATAGAAAAAGAAATAGTCAGTTAGTCGGTGGAACTTAAACTAAGCGACAAACAAGATTTAATTCTAAATTTTGTCAATTCAACGTCATTTGTATTCATAAGAGCAAAAAAAACCTTAAAAAATTGGTAGGTTTTTGTAGATAGACACTTAAAACTGCAATTGATGTAATAAACCGCTAATTTTGCAGGGAAAATAAACACAAACAAATATTTCATCTCCACTTTTTTCCATCAACTTAAACTTATCAAAATGGGAAATCCTAATTTTAATGAAGTTATCGGTACTTGTAAAGAATTTATGAGTACTAAATTAGAAATGAAAAATATCAATGAGCCCCTGCTCAATGCGGTTGCGGAAGGTTTAGGTTCTGCCATTTACCATCCGGATGCATCACTTGTGGCATGTTCCGATAAAGGAGAAATAGTCCGCATAAAAACTAATTTTTTAATCGGCGCGTTAAAATTAGCCGATTCAAAAGAACTCGATGCTTCCATTGCTGCCGTTTGTAAACAAATGGGAACATCGAACAGAAAAAAATTTCGCGTCGTGTTCTACTATTTGTTATTAAAACATTTCCGTTTAGAAAATCAATTTTTAACGGCTGAAACATCCGGCGCAAATTCGTTAACTTCCACGACAGAAACAATGCCTTCGGTTATTTCTAATATTATAGGTGAGCTCGCCGTACCTGAAAAAGAAGACGCGCCTTTATTGGCAAGCATCAACAACTCATTGGGTTCTCAGGCAGAAACTTCTACGGTCAATATCCATGACGATGAAGAAAAATACCGTATCAGAGAACATTTTTTGAGAGGAAGATTGGGTTTGCACCACCATCACCATGATGAATTAAATACCGCTATTCACGCCGTTCACGAAAAAATGGGACCGGATGCAGAAAAAAATCGTGCAGCATTCTATTATCATTTGACAAAACATTTCGGTGCGGAACAAGCTATTCTGAATCCGGTGCCATCGAATTTATTTTAATTGGGTTGTAAGTAATGAATAATGAATAATTTTGCTACAAATTGATTATCAATTATTTGTACGAAATAAAACCTGCGTTTATTTTTATTTAAAACTTATTAAGGAATGAGAAAGCAATAAAAAAACCGCGATAGAATTAATTTCTGTCGCGGTTTTTTATTGCTTAATACTGCTACTGCTTAATGATATAATTAAATCGCGTTTTACCTGCAATATCAATCGTTTCAATCGTGACTTGCCGTTTATTTTTTGCACCGGAAATACTGATGCGTCCGAAATTATTATCGGTGAGTAACGAACCGGCGATGCGTTGCGGATTCGTTAACTCTTGCCCTTTGGGTTTATAAACGCCGGATGTGACGGCAGAATTAGTATATTCATACATCGGTGCACGCATCGTCGGCGTTTTATAGGTGATGAGTTCCGTAAAATGTCTATCGCCGGTGAGCCAAATAATACCTGTGATTTTATACTGCTCAATAAATGTCAACAAATCGTTGCACTCCGCCGGGTAATGCAAAAAAGTTTCATCAGTGCCGAGCGAGTTGAATAATTGTCCGCCCGATACAATGAATTTAAAAGTGGCGTGCGATGTGATGAGCGAATTTTTTAGCCAAGTTAATTGTTTTTTTCCATAAATAAATTTATCCGGATTCGGTTTACCATTCACACTGTCTAATAATTGTTTCGGTGTCCGGTGATAACGGTCATCCATCATAAAAAATTCCGCGTCACTCCATTGAAATTTATGATAAGTGCCGGCGTTATCCGCTTCGCCGAAAGTTTTATTACCCCAATAATTTTTGAAGGCTTGTAAAGTTGTTTCTTTCAACTCAAAAGTTCCGTCCGAATCGTCGGGACCAAAATCGTGATCGTCCCAAATTGCGTAATTGGCACGAGTGGCACGCAGTTTTTGCATTTCCGGAATTTTGAAATTATAAGAATATCGATACGTAATACCTGACGGCGAACTATAATCTGCTTCGCGCAAATATAAATTATCGCCGAGCCACAACATAAAATCGGACGGTGTATCTCCCATTGTTTCTAATATTTTCGGGTTTTGTCCGTAAGGATTTCCCGGTCTGTCGTAAGTAGTATCGTTGATATAGAAACACGAACCGATAAGAAAAGAAAAATCCGGTGCCGGTTTTCGCCATTCCCAAAGTTCTCTTGTTTTAAAACTTGTCGGTACCAATATATTTACTTTTTCATTGTCAATGTAAATATCATAATCATACACGGTATTCATTTGTAAATTCGTGAGCGTAAATTTTACCGTTCTGTACTCGCCGTTGAAAGTAATATCCGGCATCGCCTCGCGTTCAGTGTCTTGATTGTCTTTTACGTGATATTTCAATGTCGCCCAATCCACGTCTTTTGCCAATTCAATCCAAACCAACGCTTCGCGGTGTTCAATATAACCGATCATCGGACCGGAAATTATTTTATCGGTTTGAGCGAAAATGAGTTGAGGAAAAACAAATAAAATAATTAAAATTAGTTTTTGCATAAATAAGTAGGTTGAGTAATTTTATTGCTCATATCGTCGTGGTTGCCGTCGCCAATTTCTTCGCCGCCTTCACCTCTTTTTCTTTTTTACACACGCCGCAAATCCCGTACAAATTTAAAGCATGGTGTGTTATGTGAAAATTAAGTAATTCGCCGACCATTGTTTTTATTTGTTGAATACGCGGGTCGCAAAACTCAACGACTTTTCCGCACTCGATGCAAATTACATGGTCGTGTTGTTTGAAGCCGAAACTTTTTTCGTACAACGCCAAATTTTTCCCAAACTGATGACGTTGTACTAAGTCGCAGTTTACCAAAAGTTCGAGCGTGTTGTAAACTGTGGCGCGACTTACCCGATAATTTTTATTTTTCATGTGGATGTATAACGCCTCCGCGTCGAAATGATCTTCGTGCCGATAAATTTCTTCAAGTATAGTGAACCGTTCCGGCGTTTTACGAAATGCAGATTTTTCTAAATGCGCCGAAAAAATTTTTATCACTTCTTTTATGATTTCTTCTATATTGGAATGAGACATTGCGATTTTAGATTTACGATTTTAGAAAAAAAAATATTTTTTTAAATAAATCAAACTTTTAAACAGTTTTTGATTTGCTTTTGTTCGCTGTTTTATATTACACAAGCACCTGTTACATTAAAAAAATGCAACAAAATCATCTTGTTTATAATTTTTTTTCATTACTTTTGATTGTTACAATTTTATCAAAAATAATAAAATGGAATGTCAATTAACAAAATCAACTACGGCATAGATGCCCCGAATGTCATCAGAAATTTAGGTATTGCTGCCGGCATTACATTTATCTTGTCATCATTTTTTCCGATTATTACAATCGGTTCTCTCACGTTCCTTACCGGCGGTTTGATTTATACAGCCTGTGCGTGCGCATTCGGAGCAATAATTATGCTGCGATACAGTTTAGTCGGTAAATTTAAACAACGCGATAAAATGCTCAATTTAATTAATTGGCGGGGCGACGAACAGGTGCTTGATGTCGGCACAGGCAGAGGCCTTATGATGATTGGCGCAGCCAAAAAATTAAATGTCGGAAAATCCTTCGGTATTGATATTTGGAACACAGAAGATTTGTCTGCCAATGCGGTGCAAAATACGTTAATGAATGCACAATTAGAAGGAGTAGCCGATAAAATTGAAATTTTGAACGAAGACGCACAAAAAATGTCGTTTGCTGATGCTTCTTTTGATGTCGTGTTCAGTCTTATGTGTCTGCATAATATTTATAATAAACCTGGACGTGCGAAAGCATGTTCAGAAATTTTGCGCGTTTTGACTAAAGGCGGCACAGCTGTCATTTCCGATTATAAATTAGTACACGAATATACAGATGTTTTCAGAAGTTTGGGAGCCACAGTCGAGAAGGTAAGCGACGGTTGGTTCAGTACTATCATTCAAGTTCAAAAAATATGAATCGCTTTATGCCTAGTTGGATGTTTATTATTCATTTAATTGTCGGTTGTTCTGCACAAACACCGGAATCGCGCGCGCATTGTCAAAACCCGGAGTTCGATAAAAAAGTAGCGAGCTATATTAATTTCAGTGTGCCGACGGTAAGCCCGACTGATTTAAAAAAAATGAAAAGCGCGTTTGTTTTAGACGCGCGTGAGCCGGCGGAATACGCTGTCAGCCATATTCCGAATGCGCAAAACTGCGGCTATAAGAATTTTAATGCCGGCGCGTGGAAAAATGTGACGAAAAATACGCCGATTGTTGTATATTGTTCTATAGGTTACAGGAGTGAAAAAATTGGTGAACAGTTACGAAACGCCGGTTTTACAAAAGTATATAATTTATACGGCAGTATTTTCGAATGGGTGAATTGCGGATATGAAGTTGTGGACGATAAAAACAATGTCGTGAAAAAAATTCATACTTATAATAAAGCGTGGAGTAAATGGGTGAATGTACCGATTGAAAAAATTTATTAAATAACGAACGGGCTTTATGTACTCAAAAATAAAAAAAAAGGCTATCCTTGTAACAGGACAGCCTTTTATATTTATGTAGAAAAGCCGGAGCGGGTAGAAATTATTTAATTTCAACTTGCGCACCAACACCTTCTAAAACAGTTTTGATATTATTAGCTTCTTCTTTGTTAACAGCTGCTTTCAATGTTGAAGGCGCTGCGTCAACTAAGTCTTTAGCTTCTTTCAAACCTAAACCTAAGATGTTTTTAACTTCTTTCACCACTTGCAATTTGTTTGCACCGGCGGATTGAAGTAAAACGTCAAATTCAGTTTTTTCTACGGCTGCCGGAGCAGCTTCGCCGCCACCTGCCGGACCTGACATAACAACTGCTGCTGCTGCTGCCGGTTCGATACCGTGTACGTCTTTCAATTCTTTTGCTAATTCGTTAACTTCTTTAACTGTTAAGCCTACTAACTGTTCTGCGAGAGCTTTAATATCTGCCATTGTATAAGCGATTTAATAAAAATTTTTTAAAAATGTTTAAAATAAGAATCAATTCGTAATTCATAATTGATTTACGCTGCGCGATCTTCTAATGTTTTTACGATTCCCGCGATTTTTTGTCCCGCTGATTGTAAAGCACCGATAACGTTTCGTGGCGGCGATTGTAATAAGCCCAATACTTCACCCAATAATTCTTCTTTCGATTTTAATTTGGTGAGTATATCAAGTTGGTCTTCCCCTGCAAATACAGCCGTATCAATATACGCTGCTTTGAGTTTCGGCTTATCCTTCTTTTGCTTATCTTTAATGTCTTTCAACATAAGCGCGGGAAGTTTAGACGAAGTGGAAAACAACAAAGCCGTTTGACCACTGAACGAATCGAACAAATGCGCATAATTTTTTTCTGCCGGAAAAGACTTCATCGCCGCCACTGCCAATTTATTTTTAACCATTTGCATTTCAATACCTTTTTCAAAGCACATACGACGCAAAGCACCAGTTTCTTTGGCACTCATGGCAGTCGGGTCGAGTACATAAAAGAAAGGAAATTCTGAGAACTTCGCTTTCAAATCTTCCAACACTTCTGCTTTTTGCTCTTTCTTCATTTTGAAAATTTATTTTTGTTGAGGACTATGGACAATGGACGATAGACAATGGAATTAATCTATAACTCATAACCCATAACCCATAACTTATTTAATTGACTTAGTATCCACTTTAATACCCGGCGACATGGTAGAAGCGATAGTAAGTGTTTTCATGTAAGTACCTTTCGATGACGAAGGTTTCAATTTAAGAAGCGTATGCAAAAGTTCTTGTGCATTTTCGATGAGTTGTTCCGGTGAAAATGATACACGACCGATACCGGCGTGAATGATACCCGTTTTGTCAACACGAAAAGCAATTTTACCTTTTTTCACTTCTTTAACGGCATCTGCAATGTTTACCGTTACCGTTCCCGTTTTCGGATTCGGCATTAAACCACGCGGACCGAGAACACGCGCCACTTTACCAAGTTGCGCCATTACGTTAGGCGTAGCAATAATTACGTCAACATCGAGCCAGCCCTCTTGAAACTTTTTGATGTAATCTTCGAGACCGAAATAATCGGCACCAGCAGACATCGCATCGTTTTCTCTGTCAGGTGTACTCATGACTAAAACGCGTTTGGTTTTACCTGTACCGTGCGGTAAAGAAACCGTACCGCGAAGGGCTTGGTCTGCTTTACGCGGGTCAACACCCAAACGAACGTGAACGTCAACTGAAGCGTCAAACTTTGTCGTATTTACTTCTTTCACCAATTTCATGGCTTCTTCAAGTACATACAAACGATTAGCATCCACTTTTTTTTCAGCTTCTTTTCTTTTCTTCGTTACTTGCGGCATAATCGAAAATTTTTAAGGTCAAACGTTTCTTTTCGAAACTCCCTTTAGTGAATTAATAGCCTTGAGCAATTAGTTTAGAGCTATGAGCTTTCAAATATTTTTAGGCTCATATTTCATAGCTCATACCTCACAGCTTTATTTTGCCCACGGTGCTTTACCTTCGACAGTAATACCCAAACTGCGTGCTGTACCCGCCACCATTTTCATAGCAGATTCGACAGTGAAGCAATTCAAATCGGGCATTTTGTTTTCGGCAATAGCACGAACTTGATCCCAAGTTACTTTTCCGATTTTTTTACGATTGGGTTCTGCCGAGCCGAGTTTTGTTTTCACCGCTTCTAACAACTGCATAGCAGCCGGAGCCGTTTTGATAACAAACTCAAATGACTTATCCTTGTAAACAGAAATAATAACCGGTAAGATTTTACCGGGAGTATCTTGCGTTTGCGCGTTGAAGCGTTTGCAAAACTCCATGATATTCACACCTTTAGAACCGAGCGCAGGACCAATTGGCGGAGCAGGATTGGCTTGGCCGCCTTTCACTTGCAATTTAATAAAAAATTCTACTTCCTTAGCCATGCTAAAATTTATTTACTGTGTGTGGTGTCCTGCATCAAGTTTGGGAAGCAATCCCTTTCGGAATCGAGTCTGACGCAAAAACAAAAAATATTTTTCAACAAGAGGTCACAGTTTTGTTGAAAAACGGCGCAAAGATATGTTTTTATTTTTGGGTTATCAACGTTTTTTGAAAAAAAATACTGCCTAAAAAAATTTATTTATTGCCGGTTCACATCTGATATACACGTCAAAAACAAAACCGGTGTCAATTTTTTAAAATATTTTTTCCGGAACCTCGTTTCCGGAATCAAAATTACCAATTAAATGTTAACTTTGCGTATATTTTCTTCGCACAAACTTTCCCTGTAATGGAAAAACTCATCAATTATTTCGAACATATTCCTTCGTTGCACCGCAGTTTAATTTTAGCGGGTGGCATTTCTTTTTTTTGGCTCTTAGAAAGTGCAGTTCCCCTCGTATCATTTCGTTACAATAAATGGAAACACGCGGGGGTGAATTTCTTTTTCACATTTACGTCCATCGTCGTCAATTTTTGTTTGGCGTTTATTTTGTTGCGCACAAGTGATTTTGTTGTCACGAATCATTTCGGACTCTTACAATGGTTTCCAATGTCTTCACTTTTATTGACAACAATTGTAGGATTGCTTTTGCTCGATTTGGTGGGCGCGTGGACGGTACATTACGTTGAACACCGTGTGAAATGGATGTGGCGTTTTCATATCATTCATCATTCCGATCAATTTATAGATACCACTTCCGCAAACCGACATCATCCGGGCGAAAGTGTTTTTCGTTTTATTTTCACGACTGCCGCAGTTGTAATTTGCGGGGCGCCGATGTGGTTAGTGTTTATGTATCAAACGATGTCGGTGGTATTGACGCAATTTAATCACGCGAATATTACGTTGCCGAAAGTGGTTGATGATGTTTTGAGTTGGGTTATCGTTTCGCCGGATATGCACAAAGTACACCACCATTACGTTCTACCTTATACGGATTCTAATTATGGCAATATTTTTTCGGTTTGGGACAGGCTCTTCGGAACGTTCATGAAACTCGACCGCGAAAAAATTGTTTACGGCATTGATACGATTCCGGATGCGAAAGAAAATGCACACATTGCACCGCTTTTGAAAGTTCCTTTTATGAAATACCGTTTACCGGTGGGTGCGAAATTTGAGGAATACAATAATAATCAAAATCTCTACGAGGATAATTCAATTCAAAAATTTATATAAACCGGTGTCGAATTTTAAAACTTCAACACCGGTAATTTCCAAAATATGGCAAACGAAAAAAAGAAATTCGATACCAATTTATTATTCAGAATTTTAAAATTAGCGAAACCCTATCGCGGACTGTTTATTGCGGCGGCGATATTGGCATTGGTATTAGCACCTTTGGGTGGATTGCGTCCGTATTTAATTCAAAAAATGGTGGACGATCATATTTTCGCCGGCGATATTTCCGGCATGACGCAACTTACGGCAATTCTTGTCGGTTTGCTGGTGCTTGAAGTAATGCTGATGTATGTTTTCGGTATGGCAACATCTTTTTTGGGTGCTTCAATTGTGCGCGATATGCGCGTCAATATTTTCAAACACATCACGAGTTTGAATTTAACTTATTTCGATAAAACTGCTATTGGACAATCTACAACGCGCACGATTAATGATATAGAAACTATCAACGCCGTTTTCTCGGAAGGTATCATCACTATTATTGCCGATATGTTGACTTTGATTGTGATTCTCGGCATTATGTTTTTCACCTCTTGGAAATTGACTTTGGTGTGTATGGCAGTGCTGCCTTTTATGCTTGTCGGTGTGCGTTGGTTCAAAAATGAAGTTGCCAAATCTTTTCAAGTTGTACGCAATGAGGTTTCGCGCATGAATGCTTTTTTGCAAGAACACATCAGCGGTATGCGCATCGTTCAGATTTTTAATGCCGAGCAACAAGAAGCCGAAAAATTTAAAATTATTAATCGCGCATATACCGGTGCCAATTTACGGGCGATATTCGCTTATGCCGTTTTTTTCCCGTTTGTAGAAATTATTTCCGCTGCGGCATTGGGTCTTATGGTCTGGTACGGTGCGCGTGGTGTAATTGAAAATCATATCACACTCGGCGTTTTAGTTGCGTTTCCGGTCTATTTGAATATGTTGTTTCGTCCGGTAAGAATGTTGGCGGATAAATTTAACACGCTGCAAATGGGTATGGTTGCCGCCGGGCGCGTTTTTCAATTGATGGATGATGATACTTACGTAGAAAAATCCGGCACTTTCAAAACCGATAAAATAAAAGGTGATGTGGCGTTTAAAAAAGTCTTTTTCAGTTATCAGCAGTCACCTATCAGCAGTCAGCTACCGGCGGTCAGCTATCAGCCTTCGTCAAACGGAAAACAAGCGGAAGCTGATAGCTCAAAGCTGATAGCTGATAGCTTAGACAACTTTCAACTAAAAGACGTTTCTTTTTCTCTTAAAGCCGGTGAAACTTTGGCAATTGTCGGCTCAACAGGTTCCGGAAAGACAACGATAACGAGTGTGTTGAGTCGGTTTTACAATATTCAAAGCGGGTCTATTACGGTTGATGGTGTGGATATTCGCGATTACGATTTAAAAAATTTACGGAGTCATATTTCGGTAGTGTTGCAAGATGTTTTTCTTTTTAGCGGTTCAGTTTTAGAAAACATAACTTTGCGCGACAAAACAATTTTGAGAGAAAAAGTAAAAAAATGTGCCGAGATGATTGGCGCGGATGAGTTTATCGAGCGTTTACCCGGCGGTTACGACTATCAAGTGATGGAACGCGGTGCAACGCTTTCAATGGGTCAGCGACAATTAATTTCGTTTGTCCGTGCTTTGGTTTTCGATCCGAATATTTTAATTCTCGACGAAGCCACATCTTCGATTGATCCGGAAAGTGAAGCAATTATACAATATGCCATCGAAAAAATTATTGCTCGACGTACAAGCATTATCATCGCACATCGTTTATCCACTATTCGCCACGCGCAACATATTTTGGTGATGGATAAAGGCGAAGCAATCGAATTCGGTACACACGCCGAACTTTTGAAAATAGAAAACGGTCGTTACAGAGAATTGTATGAAATGCAGTTTAGTCAGTTGGTTAGTTAGTTTTAGTTGGTTGGTTGGTTAGTTGGTTAGTTTGTTCGTTAATAAATTTAACTCCAACTAACCAACTAACAAACTAACAAACTAACCAACTAACCAACCAACCAACCAACTACCAATTATGAATATAGAAATAATGAATCAACCGCTCAACTTAGATATTTATGGTTTTTCCGGCTTTGCCGTGAATAAAGATTATTCCGGAACAGCTTTCAGGTTAATGGATAAAATGTGGCAAACGGTAAAATCTTCCGGATTAAAAAATAAAGGACAAAATATTTGGGTGTACGAACTTGATGAAAAAGTATTTGCCGGCGTAGAACTTGAAGAGCCACTTAATCAAGATACAATATTGGAACACAAAAAAATTAGGCTTATTAAATACGCTTACTACAAACATATTGGTTCGTATGATTTATTAAAACAAATAGGACAAAACTTACACAAAGAATTAAAGGAAAGAAATTTTGAGACGGGATTTCCTTATGTAGAAATTTACGGACATTGGACGAATGACGCATCTAAATTAGAAACGGAACTTTTGATATGCTTAAAGTAGAAAAAAAAATGAATGCGCGAGAAAAAAAAATAATGAAATATTTTCCGGTAAAAAAATTTTTCATTGTTCATTGTTCATTACTCATTTTATTTTCTTCTTGCTCCAAAGAAAAAATAATTTTTGAAAAAAATTATGACATCGCTCAACATCAATGGTTGTATAAAGATTCTTTGAGTTTTAGTTTCGATGTAAAAGATACAACTGCCGCTTACGATATTGAACTCACGATTAAGCACGATAACAGTTATCCTTTC